>DATKNM010000083.1:0-9807 GCA_035541335.1 Binatia bacterium | reverse complement strand
CGGCCCATGGCCCAGCCCGTCGGCCACAACAGTGCTGAGCCGGCCACCTTCGGCGCGAACCGTGTAGGCATCGCCGCAGACATCCTCGCCGGAAATCGCCACGCTCATGCCGCCCCAGGAGAATTTCCGCGTCGACAAAGGTGCGTGGGACGCTTTTCGGCCGGCGACGCGACTGACCGCCACCGTGCCGCGCTCCGGCCAGGTCGCGATATCGAAGATGTCGGATTGGCGGCGCAGCGAGCCCAACCCCTGGCCGGCACCGCCGGCCGTGGAGTAGCCGTCGCGGAAGGATTCCGCGAGATTTCGGATCCCGGGGCCACGATCGATTCCGACAACTTCGACGCCGCTGCCGGTCTCATCCTCGTAGAGGCCGACGAGGATCTCGCCACGCGCGGCATGCTTCAGCTGGTTGGTCCCGAGTTCGGTCACGACCAGCGCGAGCCGACCGATATCCACCTCGCCCAGGCCGGAGCTCCTGCCGATCGTGCTTGCCTCGCGGCGCACTTCCGCCACCTGGCTTTGATCGCCTACCGCAAACAACCGCATGTCACTTCCACCGCGCGATCGTGACCTTGGTGCCCTTGCCGGGCTCGGATTCGATCGCAAACTCGTTGCACAGGCGTCGGGAGCCGCTGAGGCCGAGGCCGAGGCCGGAACCCGTCGTGTAGCCGTCGGTCAGGGCGAGCTCGATATTGGGGATCCCCGGTCCCTGATCCTCGAAGATCAACCGTAATCCCTTGCGGAGCCCGTCCGTCACGACTTCGAGATGCACGCTGCCGCCGCCACCATAGTCGAGCGTGTTGCGTGCGATCTCGCTGGCCGCGGTGACGAACTTGGTCTGGTCGACGATGCCGAGGCCCTGCTCCGCCGCACGCTTTCGGACTTCCTGCCGCACTCTGACGATGTCGTCGGAGCTCTGGATCGGCATTGTTTCACTCACCGGCGCCGCCATCCTCCGCCCCGGTGTCCTGCAGGCGGCGGCTGATCAACTCGAAGCCACGCTCCACGTTGAGCGCGGTCTTCACCCCTTGCAAAGTCAGACCCAGCTCGACCAGCGTGATCGCCACCGCCGGCCGCATGCCGACGACCACGGTCTCGGCGTCGAGCACGCGCGAGACGGCGGCGATGTTGTCGAGCATCCGGCCGATGAAGCTGTCCACCACCTCGAGCGAGCTGATGTCGATCAGCACGCCCTTCGCGCCGGTCTGGGCAATCTTGGCGGTCAGGTCCTCCTCGAGCGCGATCGCCATCTGATCGTGCATGTCGACCTGGATCGTGATGAGCAGCGCCCTGCCCATCTTCAGGATCGGGATGCGATCCATGGCTCAGGCCTTCGGGGCCAGGAGGCCGTTCGCAGTGGCGGACGGCGTCCTCATCGCCTGCACCGTGCGACCGGTTGCGCGCAGGGCGGCAGCCAGCGCATCGGCCAGGGTGGCCTTCGAGACGACGTTCAGCTCCACGCCGAGATGCACCATCGTCTGGGCGATCTGCGGGCGGATGCCGCTGATGATGCAATCGGCGCCCATCAGCCGCGCCGCTGCGACCGTCTTCAGGAGATGCTGCGCGACCAGGGTGTCGACCGTCGGCACGCCGGTGATGTCGATGATGGCGTAGTCGGCCGCATGCTCGACGATGCTCTGCAGCAGGTTCTCCATGACGACCTGGGTGCGCTCGCTGTCGAGCGTGCCGATCAGCGGCAGCGCGAGGATGCCGTCCCAGAGCTTGACGACCGGCGTCGAGAGCTCGGCGATCTCCTTCTGCTGCCGGATGATCACCTCTTCCCGGCTCTTCTGGAACACTTCCATCGAGTAGAGGCCGAGTCCGTCGAGGAGCTCGGTCACCGCCCACAGCGCGCGCGCCAGCGCCGCCGGATCCTTGGCGTAGTCCCGGTTGAGCGCATCAAAGAGCGGCTGCTTCAGCGAAAAAATGAAAGTCGCGGTCTCGGTCGGCGTAAACCCCTGGATGGCGCGGGACCGGGATATCTCGCCGATGTTCTGGCGCAGTGTCCGCTGGTGCGATTCGACGTCGGTCGCGGGCCCCGAGAAGGTCTTGATCACCAGGTCGAGAAATTCCCGAGTCTGAGTATCAAGTTCGGATTGCTTGATGCGACCGGAGTTGAGCGTTCCCGCATCCCTGAGATGCCCGCCCCATTCCTGCAGGATCTCTCCGCGACGCGACGCGATGGATTGACCGATGTCAGCTGTTGCCATGACCAATTTCCCCTCAAGAATGAAGATGCCGGCTTGCGCAGGCTGCAGCCGGCATCGAGGCAATGCAAAGCTGCCCGCGCACCAACCCGGCCCTGAGGGAAGGGTTCCAGCAGACTCCGTCGCTCGCAGCCAGCCGAATGCGCTAGGCGAGATTCGCTCTCAGGAAGGCGATGGTGCGATCCCAGGCTTGGCGTGCGTCCGCCTGCTCGTAGTTCTGGCCGGTCGGGTTGGCGAAGGCGTGGTTGGCATCGGCGTAAGAGTAGATCTCCGCCTTCTTGCCGTCGGCCTCGAGGTTCGCCTGGAAGCCCTTCACCATCGCCGGGGTGATCCACTGATCCTTGCCCGCGAAGTGACCGAGCACCGGGCCCTTCAACGGCTTCAACTGGTCGGCGCTCTGGTTGCAGAGGCCATAGTAGATCACGGTGGCATCGACGGGATGGGACAGTGACGCATTCAGCGACCAGCCGCCGCCGAAGCAGAAGCCGAGCGTCGCCACCTTGCCGTTCACCTCCTTCATGCCATAGAGGTGATCGACCCAGGCGGTGACCGTGTCGGTCGCCTCGGCCGGCTGGACACCGCCCATCAGCCTCTGCGCCGTGTCGGGATCGCTCGCGACCTGCCCGCCGTAAAGATCGACCGCAACGGCGACGAAGCCATTAGTGGCGAGCTCGGCGGCGACCGACTTGATCTGGTCGTTGAGGCCCCACCATTCATGGACGATCATCACGCCGCCGGAGGGGGTCTGCGCCGGCAGCGCGAGGGCACCGGAAACCGAGCGGCCGCCCGCGGTCTTGATCGTCACCGATTGCAGGCTGGCCGCCGCCTGCGCCACACGTACCGGGTCGGCGAGCAATGCCGCCAGGGAAAGGCCGGCCAGCCCGGTCAGGATCTCGCGCCGGGCCGGCGCGTGCAGATAGGCTTTGAGCTCCGTCATCGTCGCCTCCTGTTTTTCAACCAACGCCAACGCATTCTCGCGACCGATCGCCCAACGGAAAGCCGTCTTCTCCGGTTGCACGCGCTTGTGAAGCTGCCCGCACATGACGACCCGCATGCGCGATCACTCTGGCACCGGCTTGGCTCCTCGATTATGCTCCTACGCTTCCGGTCTTGAGTCGCACTATCGTGGGAGTCTGACGATGCGCCTGTCCCTGCAACGCGGCGCGGCGGTGATCGCCGTGATCGCCGCCTTGGGCGCAGGATCGTTTCCCACCGCAACGCCGGCGGTCGCGGATGAAGCCGCCGCCCGCGCGTCGCTGCAGGCCGGGGATTACCCGAAGGCGGTCCAGGAGCTGCAGCCGCTGGCCGAAAAAGGCGAGGCCAGCGCCCAATACCTGCTGGCCGAGACCTATCTCGGCGGCCATGGCGGCACCACTATGGAAGGCCTGAAGTGGATGACCGCTGCCGCGGAGCAAGGCTATGCCCAGGCGCAGGCCCGGCTCGGCCTGCTCTATGCGACCGGCAAGGGCGTCGCGATCGACAACGTGCAGGCCTATCGCTGGTTCTCGCTGGCGGCCAGGCTCGCCGATCCCAACACGCAGAAGAGCCTGAAGTCGGTCTCCGAGACCAACCAGCACGTGATCGCGAAGCGGCTCTCGCCGGAGGACCGGGCGAAGGCCGACGCCGCGATCATCGCCTGGAAGCCGAACGGCGCCGTCGCCGCTTTGCCCGCGCCCCCGAGCAGCGGGACCGTGGGCAAGCTCGGCGAGGTCATTCCCGGGATTCGGATCCAGCTCGCCGCCATGCGCAGCCCGGAGGAAGCCGCCCAGGAATGGAGCCACCTGCAGCACGCCCTTGGCGACGCCTTGGCCGGGCTGAACCTGACCGTCGAGAGCGTCGATCTCGGCACCAAGGGCATCTACCACCGGGTCCAGGCCGGGCCTTTCGCCGACAAGGCGGCGGCGGCGGCAAAGTGCACGGCGCTCAAGGCCTTGAACCAGGATTGCCTGGTGGTGGTCCGGAAGTAACCCTTTCGGCGTGACCCTTTCAGCGTGACAGGCGTCACCTGACCCCGCTGTTGCAGTTTCGTTAACGACCCCCGCGGCCGTATTCTCGAACCCGGGTGAGCGTTCCCGCGTCCAAACGCATGACCAGAAGGACGCGAGACCGGCCGGGAGACGGGGGTTGCCATGGGTGTATTGCGCGAAAGCCTGCGAGCGGATCTCGCCGCGGAGAAGCCGGACCGGAAGTTCGGGACCGGCTGGATCAGCGGCGTGCTGGCCCTGGCCCTGGCCTTGGCCGGCCTCATCACCGTGCTCTGCATCCGTTTCCCCAACCTGCTGACGACGCCGATGCTGCGCGAGCAGCTGGACGTCGGGCTGGTGCGCCTGGCGCTGCATTTCGATCTCATCCTCGGCTTCCTGCTGGCGGTGCTGAACCTGGCCCTCCGGCGGCAGAAGATCATCGGCTTCACGGCGGTGACCGGGATCCTGATCGCGACCCTGCTCGGCGGCTCGCGCGCCGAGAGCAGCGGCGTCTTCGATCACGGCATCTATTTCGGGCTCGACTGGTTCCTGCTGAACCTCGCCTTCCTCGGCATCGTCTTCATCCCGCTGGAGCGCCTGTTCGCCCGGCTTCCCGAGCAGTCGATCTTCCGCCAGGATTGGCGCGCCGATCTCTTCTACTTCCTGGTGAACAGCCTGCTGGTGCAGTCGCTGACCTATCTCTCGCTGAAACCGGCGCTCACCATCGTCGCCCACACGCAATGGACCGATCTCCGCACGCTGATGGCGAGCCAGCCGGTCTGGCTGCAGTTCATCGAGATCATGGTGCTGACCGACCTGGTGCAATACTGGGTGCACCGCATCTTCCACCAGGTGCCGTTCCTGTGGCGCTTCCATGCCGTGCACCATTCGGCGAAGACCATGGACTGGATGGCGGGCTCGCGCATGCATCTCGTGGAGATCGTCGCACTGCGCGGCTTCACCGTGATCCCGATGTATGCCCTCGGCTATGCCGAGCCGGCCTTGAAGGCCTATATCCTCTATGTCTTCCTGCACTCGACCTTCATCCATGCCAATGTGCGGTTCGACTTCGGCTTCCTGAAGCAGGTGATCGCGACCCCGCAATTCCATCACTGGCATCATGGGATCGAGCAGGAAGCCATCGACGTCAATTTCGCGGTGCATTTCCCGCTGCTCGATCGCCTGTTCGGCACGCATCACCTGCCGGGCAAAGCCTGGCCCACCGGCTATGGTGTAGGCGGACACCCGGTGCCGGATGGTTACTGGCGGCAGCTGGCCTATCCGCTGACCGCCGGCCGTTGACCGCGGGACGCGCATAATTCCGTAACACCACAAAATCGTGATCGGATTCCCGGGATAAGAGGAAAGTTTCGGGCGGTATTAATCTTGTTTCGCCCGTTCGCAGACTGCATGCTCCACCCGGCGCGGCGATGACGCGCGGTTGGAGTTTACCCCGATGCCATCCTCGGTCGCCCTCGAGACGACGCCGGCCCCGGCCAAAGTGAGCAAGGCGGCCGCTGCCGCCCGCACGGCCTGGATCGACATGGCGCGCGGCATGGCCGAGGTCTCCGTCGTCACTTTCCACATCCTGCAGGCGATGAACAATGCCGGGCTGACTCCGGTCGGCCTGTTCGACTTCTGGACGCCGGTCGGCGACATGATCCGCATGCCGCTGATGATGTTCGTCGCCGGCCTGTTCGTCGAATACTCGCTGCGCAAGGGCACCAAGGCCTATTTCGTCGGCAAGACCCAGCGCGTGATCTGGCCCTACGTCATCTGGGCCCACGTCTATTCCATCTACTGGTACGCGAAGCCCTCGTCCTTCGATCATCGGTCGCTGGAGCAGGTCTTCTTCACGATCATCAATCCCGGCTCGCATCTCTGGTTTCTGGAATCGCTCTTCATCTACTACGTCGCCGCCTATTTCCTGCTGAAGCGCGGCTATTGGACGATGCTCGCGGTCGCGGCGGCGTCGCTGCTGATCATCCCGTTCTTCGAGATGGAGGAGATCCGGCGCCTGCCCTATCTCTTCCTGTTCTTCGTGTTCGGCATCGGCTTCAACCGGATCCTGCGCCAGCGCGGCTTCCCGTTCGGGCCCTATATCGGCATCGCCTTGATCGCCCTCGCGATCGCGCTGCCGATCCTGATCACCAACCAGTTCGGCTATTCGAAGTACTTCCTGATCGCGATCCCGGCCTCGATCGTCGGCGTCGCCGCCTGCCTGCAGATCTCGCGCTTCCTGGTGCATGTGCCGGGGATCAACAAGCTCCTCATGCTGTTCGGCACCTTCTCGCTGGAGATCTACTGCGCCCACGTGGTGTTCTCGTCGTTCACGCGGCAGGTGCTGGTCGGCGTGTTCCACTGGCAGTCGTTCTGGCCGATCTTCCTGCTCTGCACCACGGCCGGCCTGTTCCTGCCGATCGTGCTCGCCCTCGGCCTGCGCCGTATCGGCCTCGACGTGCTGTTCGAATGGCCGAAGCACCTCTTCCAGCGCGAGCCCGCCGTCGAGGCGCAGAACTTCTGACCGAGCCGTCGCGCGGTCGGGACCCGACCGCGACATTGACGACCTCCACCCATTTCGAGGGCGGGGCAAAGCACCTTAAGCCGCTGACGAAGACCGCCTAAAGCTCAACGGCGAGGCCCAAACCGATTCTTTGTCTTGTCTAAGTCCGGTCAAAGTTGGCGCTGAGTGCGGCGAGAAGAAGTATAGTTCATTTTTCGTTCTTGCGCGAGCGCCGAGCCGGAGAATCCGCAAGACCAACGACGCGTGCGAATTCTCAGCCGTTCTCGGCGAGCACGGTGCCGGCGAGGTAGAGCGAGCCGCAGATGAGGACGCGCGAGGGCGGGCCGTCCTCGTGAGAGTCGACGACCGAGCGCAACGCCGCCTCGACCGAGGGGAAGGCGCTGGAGATGAGGCCGACCTCGGTGCCGGCGCGGACGCAGTCCTCCGCCGAGAGGCTGGCGTGATCGCCGGGAATGGCGACGGCATTCAAGTCCTCCAGCAGCGGCGCCAGCGGCTTCAGGAACGCGACCGGATCCTTGCTCGAGAGCATGCCGAAGACCGCATGAGCGCGGAGATCCTTCCCGCTGCGGCGGTCCTGCGCCTGCCAGTCACGGATCATGTCGGCGATCACCTGGCCGGCATCCTCGTTGTGGCCGCCGTCGAGCCAGAGTTCCCAGCCCTCGGGCAGCATGTCTACGAGCGGCCCGCGCCGCAGCCGCTGCATGCGTGCCGGCCATTCGACCTCGCGCAAGCCCCGGGCGATTGCTGAATCCGGAATCTTAAAACCCTCCAGCCAGTGCGTGGTCGCGACCGCGGCGCCGGCATTGGCGAATTGATGGGAGCCGAGCAGGCCCGGCCGTGGATAGCGCCGCGGCCCGCGATGGTCGCGGAAGCGGAGCGTGTCCTTGAGGAGTCCGTCCGCAATCCATTCGACGCCGTAGCGGTAGAGCGGCGCGCCGAGCGCGGCGGCCTTCGCCTCGAAGACCGCGCGCGCTTCCTTCGGCTGGCGACCGACGATCGCGGGCCGACCGCGCTTGATGATGCCGGCTTTGTTGGCCGCGATCTGCTCCAGGGTGTCGCCCAGGAACTGCATGTGATCCATGGAGATCGGCATCAGCACCGAGGCCAGCGGCTGGTCCACGACATTGGTCGCGTCGAAGGTGCCGCCCAGCCCGGTCTCCAGCAGCAGGATGTCCGCCGGGTTGCGGATGAAGGCGAGGAAGGCGGCGACGGTGGTGATCTCGAAGAAGGTGATCTGCTCGCCGCCGTTGGCGCGCTCGCATTCCTCGAGGAGCGCGATCAACGCCGGCTCCTCGATCAGCGTGCCGGCGAGGCGGATGCGCTCGTTGAATCGGACCAGGTGCGGCGAGGTATAGACATGGACGCGATAGCCGGCGGCCTCGAGGATCGCGCGGAGATAGGCGATCACCGAACCCTTGCCGTTGGTGCCGGCGACGTGGATCACCGGCGGCAGGCGTTTCTCCGGATTTCCGACGCGGTCGAGCAGCCGGAGCACGCGGCTCAATTCGAGATCGATGATCTTCGGATGGAGCTTGTTCAGCCGTTCGAGAACGACATCGCTGGACCCCGAGGGCATGATGCTGTTCACCGCAACGGGACCTCAGGCGGCGGCGCGCTTGGTCAGCAGGCCGATCAGGCGCGCGAGCTGGTCGCGCATCTCCTTCCGCGGCACCACGAGATCGACGATGCCGTGGTCGAGCAGGTATTCCGCGCGCTGGAATCCTTCCGGCAGCTTCTCGCGGATGGTCTCCTCGATGACGCGCTGGCCGGCGAAGCCGATGACAGCGCCGGGCTCCGCCACATGGATGTCGCCCAGCATGGCGAAGGAGGCGGAGACGCCGCCGGTCGTTGGATCGGTCAGCAGCACGATGAAGGGCAGGCCCGCTTCCTTCACCCGATCGACCGCGATCACGGTGCGCGGCATCTGCATCAGCGAGAGGATGCCTTCCTGCATGCGGGCGCCGCCCGAGGCGGGGATCGCGATCAGCGCCGCCTGCTTCTCGACGGCGATGTCGGCGGCCTTGATCAGCCCCTCGCCGACGCCCATGCCCATGGAGCCGCCCATGAAGTCGAAGTTGAAGGCGGCGACCACGGTCTCGATGCCGTGGATCCTGCCGGAGGCGACGATGATCGCGTCCTGCTCGCCCGATTTCGACTGCGCTTCCTTGACGCGATCGGTGTAGCGCTTGCGGTCGCGGAACTTCAGCGGGTCGAGATCGACCTTCGGCAGCTCGGCGCGGTCGTACTGGCCCTCATCGAACAGCAGCTCCAGCCGGCGCTTTACGCCGATCCGCAAGTGATGGCCGCAATGGGTGCAGACCCGCTGGTTGGCTTCGAGCTCGCGGTGGAAGATCATCTGGCCGCAGGACGGGCACTTGTCCCAGAGATTGTCCGGCGTGTCCGGCTTGCGCACCAGGGCGCGGATCTTCGGGCGGACGAAATTGGTGAGCCAGCTCATGCGACCGCGCTCCGCTGTTTGCGGGCGGCGCGCACGCCGGCGGCGAGCTCCCGCACCAGATCGAGGACGCTCTCCTTGGTCTTCGCGCTGGCGCGACCCGAAGAGTCGAGCGAGTCCGCGATCCGCTGGACCACGGCGGAGCCTACGACCGCGGCGTCGGCATGGGCGGCGACCGCGCGCGCCTGGTCGGCGTTGCGGATGCCGAAGCCGACCGCGACCGGCAGGTCGGTGTGGCGCTTCAACCGCTGCACCGCGCGAGCGATGTCGGCGTCGCTCGCCGACTTGGTGCCGGTGATGCCCTTGATCGCGACGTAATAGACGAAGCCCGACGTGTTCTTGAGGACGGTCGGCAGGCGGTGATCGTCGGTGGTCGGGGTCGCGAGGCGGACGAAGTTCAATCCCGCCTTCAGCGCCGGCAGGCAGAGCTCGGCATCCTCCTCCGGCGGCAGATCGACGATGATGAGGCCATCGACGCCGGCCGCCAACGCGTCCTTCAGGAAGGCCTCGACGCCGTAGGAATAGATCGGATTGTAGTAGCCCATGAGCACGATCGGCGTCGCCGGGTCATCGGCGCGGAACGCGCGCACCATCGCCAGCGTCTTCTTCATGTTCTGGCCGCTCTTCAGCGCGCGCAAAGACGAGGCCTGGATCGCC
>DATKNM010000082.1:0-5371 GCA_035541335.1 Binatia bacterium | reverse complement strand
TGCGGGACTGATTCACCGCGGCAAGACCGGGGATATCGGCAAGGAAATGACGGCGATGCTGCAGAGCCTGAAGCATCGCGGGCCGGATTCCACCGGCTATGCGCTCTATGGCTCGCCCAAGGGCAACGCCCTGGTCCTGCGCTGGAAGGCGGCGGAGCAGGAGGAGATGAAGCACGGCTTCCACATCCATGAGGAGGTCAAGGAGCGGAAGAAGGAGGTCGAGAAGCGCCTCGCCGAACTCGGCGCCACGATCGTTTCCGAGGAGGATGCGACCGAATACGCCTATCGGACGGTGATCGACTACGGCGGCGACAAGCGCAAGCTCGCCGACTACGTCGAGGACATCGAGGGCGTCGAGATCCTGTCGCTCGGCTATGGCCTGGAGCTGATCAAGGATCTGGGCGACGCGACCACGGTCGGCGGCCAGTATCACCTGCAGGGCTTCAAGGGCAGCCACGCCATCGGCCATACCCGCATGGCGACGGAATCCGACGTCGATATCCGCTCGGCGCATCCCTACTGGGCCTATCCCTTCGCCGACGTCTCGGTCGTCCATAACGGCCAGCTCACCAACTACTGGGGCGGCCGGCGCGACCTCGAGCGCCGCGGGCACCGCTTCATGTCGAACTGCGACAGCGAGCTGATCGCGGTCTATCTCGCCGACAAGATGCAGCAGGGCGCCAAGCTCGAGGACGCCATGAAGGAGTCGATCGACGAGCTCGACGGCGTCTTCACCTACGTGGTCGCCACCTCGGACAGCCTCGGCATGGCAAAGGACGTGATGGCCGCAAAGCCGATGGTGCTCTACGAGAGCGAAGACTTCGTCGCCTTGGCCTCGGAGGAAGTCGCGATCCGCAGCATCTTCCCCAAGGAAATCGATACCTTCGACCCTTACGAGGGCGAAGTCCGGGTCTGGAAGCGATAACGAGAGAGAACGGAACCTGCCATGGCGCTTCGCACCAAATCGCACGACATGGGGATGCACACGGAACGTCTGTCCGGGCGCACCCAGCAGCGCTTCTTCGAGCCGGACGCGGAGGAGAACTTCGTCTATCCGGGCTCGTTCGACGTCGATTTCAACAAGCGCGCCGAGTTCGACGCGGCGAAGCTGACGCCGACCGAGATCAACCACAAGATCCGCGAGCTCCTGTCGAAGGGCAACGGCACGATCGTGATGAAGAACCCCGGCGCCAAGCACGGCGTCGCGGTCGGCATCCTCAACAAGCTGAACCTGATCATCGAGGGCAGCCTCGGCTACTTCGGCTGCGGCCTGATCGACGGGCCGAACATCCGGATCAAGGGCCGGGTCGGCTGGTCCTGCGCCGAGAACATGCTGGCGGGGACGGTGATCGTCGAGAAGAACGCGGGCTCCACCTTCGGCGCGGCGATCCGCGGCGGCGATCTGGTCTGCATGGGCGACGTCGGCGCCCGCATGGGCATCGACATGAAGGGCGGCACCATCATCGTCGGCGGCCGCGCCGGCGCCTTCTGCGGCTTCATGATGCAGCGCGGCCGGATGGTGATCCTGGGCGACGCGGGCAAGAACCTCGGCGATTCGATGTACGACGGCACAATCTATGTCGGCGGCAAGATCGAGGAGCTCGGCGTCGATGCGGTGCCGGGCGAGATGACCGAGCTCGACTGCCAGTGGCTGGAGCGCAAGCTGAAGCAGTACGGCCTCAAGACGCCGCGGGGGGTCAAGAACATGACCAAGATCGTCGCCGGGCGTCAGCTCTGGAACTACGACAATCTCGAGCCCGCCGAGAAGAAGCTCATCCTGTGACCGGGGATCGAAAGGAACGCATCATGGCAAACTCGAAGAAGTCCCCGGCTAAGAAGAGCAAGCTGGCGAAGTCCCGGGCGGCGGTGAAGCTGGTGAAGAACGCGGCGAAGCCCGCCGCCAAGCCGGTGGCGAAGAAGAACAAGAAGCCGCTCAGCCGCGACACGCATCGCCTGGGCAACAGCTTCATCTTCCCGCCCAACGTCATCGACGACATCCACATCAAGTCGGAGCTCGGCCGGTATCGCATGAGGGGCTTCTCGCTCTTCAAGAAGATCCCAAGCTGGGACGACTTGACCTTCCTGCCGGGCACGCTGACCCGCTTCGTGATCGAGGGCTATCGCGAGAAGTGCCTGACCAAGACCGTGATCGGTCCGAAGGCGAAGCGCCCGCTGGTGCTGGACATCCCGGTCTACATCACCGGCATGAGCTTCGGCGCCTTGAGCTTCGAGGCGAAGATTGCTTTGGCCCGCGGCGCCACCATGGCCGGCACCGCGACCTGCTCCGGCGAAGGCGGCATGATTCCCGACGAGCGGCGCTATAGCTCCAAGTGGTTCTATCAGTGCATCCAGTCGCGCTACGGCTTCAACCCGCATCACCTGCAGCTTGCCGACGCCTGCGAGTTCTTCATCGGCCAGGGCTGCAAGGTCGGCCTCGGCGGCCATCTGATGGGCCAGAAGGTGACCGACCAGGTGGCGGAGATGCGTTCCCTCCCAGCCGGCATCGACCAGCGCTCGCCGGCGCGCCATCCGGATTGGCTCGGCCCCGACGATCTCGCCTTGAAGATCAACGAAGTGCGCGAGGCGACCGACGGCCAGATCCCGATCCAGCTGAAGCTCGGTGCGGCGCGCGTCTATGACGACGTGCGCATGGCGGCGAAGACCGGGCCGGATTCGATCTATATCGACGGCATGGAAGGCGGTACCGGCGCCGGCCCGCATGTCGCGACCGAGGAGACCGGTGTCCCGGGCATCGCCGCGATCCGCCAGGCCCGCAAGGCGCTGGACGATGTGGGCAAGTCGGGCGAGATCAGCCTCGTCTATGCCGGCGGCATCCGCAACGGCGGCGACGTGGCGAAGGCGCTGGCGCTCGGTGCCGACGCGGTCGCGATCGGCCACTCGGCGCTGATGGCCTTGAACTGCAACAAGGACATCCCGGAAGCCGACTTCCCGAACGAGATCGGCTGCGAGGCGGGCTACTGCTATCACTGCCACACCGGCCGCTGCCCGGTCGGCGTGGCGACGCAGGATCCGAAGCTGCGCGCGCGGCTCGATCCCGACGAGGCGGCGGAGCGGGTCTATAACTTCCTGCACTGCCTCACCATCGAGGCGCAGATGATGGCCCGCGCCTGCGGCAAGACCAATATCCACTCGCTGGAGCCGGAAGACCTGGCGGCGCTCACCATGGAGGCCTCCGCGCTGGCCCAGGTGCCGCTCGCCGGCTCGCAGCACACCGTCGGCCGGCCCGACATGACCCGGTACTGAGGAGGGAGCCATGGCGAAGCCAACGACACCGAAGGGCGGCGCGAAGAAGGACGACGTCAACAAGTTCCTGAAGAGCCCGTCGGGCCTCGATTCCGCGCGCGAGAAGGAGATCGGCCAGCACATCGGCTATCGCTACGATGTGAACCTGGTGCCGGACTATACCCGCATCACGCCCTTCCTGAAGAAGTACATGGAGATCATGGGCTGGGACGACCTCAACTGGCTGGAGGACGTCCACATGGGCTATGAGGAAGGCCGGGCCGCGGTGTTCGACCGCAACATCAACGGCTGGGTCACGGTGCCGAAGAACATCAAGCTGCCGGACAACCAGCAGGACCGCGACATGATCGCCCGCGAGCTGCTGATCAAGTTCCAGATGTCGAAGAAGCACCCGATGGTGGACCTGAACAAGGCCTATCGGAAGTTCTGAGAGACTCGAGGTCGCCCTCGCCCTGAAATCGATCGGGGCGGGGGCGCTTTTTCAGGCGGCGCCCTGTTCCATCTTGGTGCGGCGCCAGTCCGGGGTGAAGCAGAGGACGCCGACGCCGGCCGGCATGTTCGGGTTGAACAGGCGATTGTGCCAATAGGTGGATTGATAGAGCGGATCATGCTCCGGCAGCTCCACGACCGTCACCGGCACCTGGAAGCGCTGCCCGAACTCGGCGAAGTCCAGCAGCACGCGGCCGTGGTTCAGCAGCGCGGCGCTGATCGGCGCCGCCGGGCCGAAGAGGGCGGTCAGGCGGTCGTCGAACTCGGTGTGCTTCTGGAAATAACCGGCGGCCATGTGCTCGGTCGCCTTCTCCCAGCGCTCGACCGGATCCTGGGTCTTCAGCACCTGGTGCCGGAACAGGGACGTGCTGTGCTCCGGCTCGATCCGGTGGATGACGACGACGACGCCGGGATGCAGCGCGCTACCCGTCTCGGTGAGGACCGCCGGCCGCATGCCGGCGGAAGGACGTCCGCCGCCGTCGCGCATCGCCATCTGCCGGATGCGGCATTGCCAATGCATGAAATCGTCGCGCACCCGCGCCGCGGCGGGTCCCAACCGGATCACATTGTCGCTCTCTTCCATGCTAGGAAAGTGCTGCGAAGGCGGGCGCTTGGCAAGGCCGCCGCGGGCCGGGCGGGCCGTTTGGGGAGATTAGTGTTGGGAAAGAATGTTGAACGACAGGAAACAAACGGCTATCGTCGCCGGGCTTCCGAATCCGCTGCCGCTCCTGGAATTTGACGCATGCTGCCGGCCTTCCTGCCCACCGGGCTCCTGAAATACGGCTTCAAGAAGAAATACCCGGCCTTCCGCTACATCCCGCCGGCCAAGGAGCTGAAATCCCATTATGACGTGGTGATCATCGGCGGCGGCGGACATGCCCTGGCGACGGCCTATTACCTCGCCCGCAACCACGGCATCACCGACGTCTGTGTGCTGGAGCGCGGCTATCTCGCCGGCGGCAACACGGCGCGCAACACCGCGATCATCCGCTCGAATTACCTGACGCCGGAAGGCGTGAAATTCTACGAGGAGTCGCTGAGACTCTATCGCGACCTCTCCCAGGATCTTGATTTCAACATCCTCTATTCCGAGCGCGGCCACTTCACCCTGGCGCACACCGATGCCGCCATGCGCACCAGCCGCTGGCGCGCCGAAGTGAACAAGCATCTCGGCGTCAACTCAGAGCTCATCTATCCGGATGAGATCGCGCGGCTCTGCCCCTCGCTCAACATGAGCGACGACGTGCGCTACCCGATCCTCGGCGCGCTCTACCATCCGCCGGGATCGATCGCGCGGCATGACGCCGTCGCCTGGGGCTACGCCGCCCGGGCCTCGCAGATGGGCGTCGAGATCCACCAGCAGACCGGCGTCACCGGACTCATCATCGAGGGCGGCAGGGTGAAAGGCGTGCAGACCACCCGTGGCACCGTCGGCGCCGGCCAGGTGCTGCAGGCGGTGGCCGGCATGACCTCGGTCGTCGCCAAGATGGCGGGGTTCCGCCTGCCGATCCGCACCATCCCGCTCCAGGCCTGCGTCTCGGTACCGCTGAAGCCGTTCCTGGACCAGATCATCGTCTCCGGGAGCCTGCACGTCTACGTCTCCCAGTCCTCGCGCGGC
>DATKNM010000081.1:0-14068 GCA_035541335.1 Binatia bacterium | reverse complement strand
GCCGATTTCGCCCCAGCGGTTCGCAGCGACTTGCGTCGGGCGTCAGCAGCAAAAAAACAAGAGAAGGGGGTTCCCCGTGAATAAGAATGACCTGATCGCCGAAGTGGCGGACGACACCGGCCTCTCGAAGACGGATGCGGCCAAGGCCGTGGATGCCGTGTTCGAATCCATCACCCGCGCTTTGAAGAAGAATCAGGAGATCCGCCTGGTGGGCTTCGGGACGTTCCACGTCTCCAAGCGCGCCGCCTCCAAGGGCCGCAACCCCCGGACCGGCGAGGAGATCGAGATCCCGGCCTCGAAGCAGCCGAAATTCAAGGCCGGCAAGGGCCTGAAGGACGCGGTGAACTAAGCCTCGCTTTCATCCTCGCAATCGCCGGCCGCCCCGGGAGACCGCGGCGGCCGGTTTGCTTTTCGCCGGTGCGCAGTCGCCTGTTCGTATCCAGGGGCGCGCCTTCGGAGCACGTCATGAGTCTGGGACGCCCGAGTTTGGGACGTTTGGCGACGGTCGCCTTCATCCTGCTCTGGTCCAGCGGCTGGGTCGCCGCCAAGTTCGGCGCGATGGTCTCGGGGCCGCTCACATTCCTGGTGATCCGCTACTCGGTCGCCATCCTGTGCTTCGCCGCGATCTCGCTGGCGGCCTCGGCGCGCTGGCCGTCGAACCGCCGAGAGCTCCGGCGCATCCTCACGGCCGGCGTGCTGATGCACGGCGGCTATCTCGGCGCGGTCTGGTGGGCGATCGGGCAGGGCGTTCCGGCCGGCCTCTCCGGCATCATCGCCGGGCTGCAGCCGCTGCTGACCGCCATGGCGGCGTCCTCGGTCCTCGGCGAGCGCTTGAGCCGGGCGCAGAAGGTCGGCCTCGCGCTGGGCTTCTGCGGCGTCGCCCTCGCCGTGCTGCCCAAGCTGCAGCATCAGGGGACAGCCGGAGTTTCGTGGTTCCCGGTGCTGGTCAACATCCTCGGCATGGTGTCGGTCACCTCCGGGACGATCTATCAGAAGCGCCATCTGCAGAGCGCCGACATCCGCACGGTCGCGACCCTGCAATATCTCGCGGCCCTCATCGTCACCTTGCCCTTCGCCCTCCTGCTGGAGCCGTTCCATGTGGAGCTCGGCTGGCAGTTCTTCGGCGTGCTCGCCTGGTCGGTGCTCGGAACCTCGGTGGCGGCGATCCTGCTGCTGCTCTATCTGCTGAACAACGGGCAGGTCTCCCGCGTCGCCTCGCTGGTCTATCTCGTGCCGCCGCTGGCGGCCCTGCAGGCCTGGGCGATCTTCGGCGAGGCGCTGACGCCCTTCGCCATTGCCGGCACGGTGATCGTGGTGGCCGGGGTCTACCTGGCGAACTATAAGGGCAGGGAGCCGGCGCCCGCGCCGTCGCCGGCGGCACAATAGGCCCGGATAGTCCAAGGGGAAGCGCATGTCCGCCGACAGCCGGATCGTCGAGGTCCTTTCCAAGGTCACCACCGCGACCATCACCACGATCCTGCTGAAGAAGGGCCTGCGGAACGTCTGGCTGCGTGGCGCCATGCCGCTGAAGCCCGGTCAGCCGCGCCTGGTCGGCCGCGCCTTCACCTTGCGCTTCGTGCCCGCTCGCGAGGACCTGGCGACCCCGGAATCCTGGTCGTCGCCGAAATCGACCCGCGCCGCGATCGAGGCGATGCCGGCGGGTGCCGTAGCTGTGGTCGATGCCATGGGCCTCACCGATGCCGGCATCTTCGGCGACATTCTCTGCGCCCGCATGGCGAAGCGCGGCGTCGCGGCGCTGGTCACCGACGGCGTGGTGCGCGACGTCGCCGGCGTGCTCGGCACGGGCCTGCCGGTCTGGTGCCGGGGCGTCGCCGCGCCGCCCTCGGTCGCCGGCCTCACCTTCGTCAACTGGCAGGAGCCGATCGGCTGCGGCGGCGTCGCGGTCTTTCCCGACGACCTCATCGTCGCCGACGGCGACGGCGTGGTGGTGATCCCGGCCGCCCTCATCGACCATGTCCTCGAGCACGCCCCCGAGCAGGAGCGGCTCGAAGCCTGGATCATGCAGGAGGTCGAGGCCGGCATCCCGCTCCCCGGCCTCTACCCCGCCAACGCCGAGACCAAGGCCCGCTACGAGGCCAGCAAGAAGAAGTAGGGGGCCTCCACGCTGGGATTCGCTGGCCGAATTCAACCGATGGTCGACGGCGCAATTGTCAAAATCCGTTCCATGCCATAATCTTGGGCCAAGAACGTAGCGCGCTCTTGCGGCTGTGGGATGCCTTCGAATTTGCGAAACCTGGTGATCGCTGTGCTGAGCGCAGCGGCGCTCGCAACGGCGGGCGTGGCGGCCTATGCCCGGTACGCGGGCGACATGTCCGCGGCTGCCGTCACGGTCACGCCGTCCCTGCAGCTCCAGCCGCACCTTCAGTCGCAGGATTTCGACGTCGCAGCGCTCGGCCGCATTGAGCCGGAAAGCGAGATCGTCAATCTCGGCGCCGGCGTTTCTCCCGACCGGCTCGATACGCTGTTGGTCAAGCGCGGCGATCTCGTGAAGCAGGGCCAGGTGCTGGGCTATCTGGGTGGCTATCCCGAGCAGGTGGCGCAGCGCGACGTCTACAGCGCTCAACTCGCCGAGGCGAGATCGCAGCGCCAGACCGAGTCCGCGCTGGACCAGGCGCGGATCGACGCAGCGGTAATCCAGCGCCAGCAGATTCTCGAAATCACCCCCCTGCGCATCGCCGCCCAGCAATCGACTATCATCAGCATGGAAGCGAAGCTGACGAACGACCGGCGCACGGCCAGGCGTTACGACGAGCTGCTGACCAAGGGGACGGCGGCACGTCAGCAGGCTGACGACCTGAACAGCCTGGTCGACCAGGAGGAAGCCTCGCTGAAGGCCGCCGAGGCGCAGCTGCAGCAGCTCCAGCAGCAATACACCCTGGACCAGCAGGATGCGGACACCCAGGTCATGATCGCGCAGAATGTCCTCGCCCGCATGCAGGCCGGCTTTCCAGTGGACTCGCTGCAGCGGCAGATGGAGCTCGCCGAGGCGCGCGCCAAGCAGCTCAGCGTGATCTCGCCGATCGACGGGCGGGTTCTGGACGTGCGCATCAAGCCCGGGGAGGAGGTCGGTTCCGGACCCATTCTGGTTCTCGGGGACACCGCACACATGCGCGCCGTTGCCGAGGTCTATGAAACGGATGTGGCCCGGGTGCGCGTCGGTCAGAAGGCGACGATCAGCGGCCGGGCTCTGGCAAGCGCCATCCCCGGAGAGGTGGTCCGGGTCGGCGACATGGTGTTCAAGAATGACGTACTCAACGTCGACCCTGCTGCGCGCGCCGACGCCCGCGTCGTGCAGGTCTGGATCGAGCTTGATGATGCCGCCGCCGTCGCAAAGCTGACCAACCTGACGGTCGATGTCCTGATCCATACCGATGCGCCGGATCGCGCCGACGCCAGCAGCAAGCAGGCCGAGACGGCGCCTTAGCTCTAAGGCAGGCTCGCCACCCAGGAGACGCTGGCGATGGCCGCGTAGAGGGCGCTCGCATACCAGGTCCGCTGCAGGCTGGAACGGGATTTGTGGATCAGCCAGTCGATGATTGCGGCAAGCAGCAACAGCACCGCACCCCCCGCTCCGATGGAAAACGGCTCCGAGAATCCGCCGACGATCCCAAGCGACATGCCCATGAGCAGCAGGGTCGAGAGCAGGCACATCCACAGCAGGGGAAGTGCGCGCGCCAAGCCGAGGCGGTGGACGAACCCGTGGACGCCGCCCCGCGCGTCGTTTTCCAGATCCGGAAGGGTGTTGGCGATGTTCAATCCCACGGACAGCAGCAGGCCCACGGGATAGGAAAACAGCAGGACCGGAGTGTACTTCCCCGCTGCCGCGAAGGCGAGGACGGGGAGGGACGGAAAGAACACGGCCAGCGGCAGCCAGCTGACCGCGGTGCTCTTCAGGCCGAAGTTGTAAGCGACGCCGGCGAGCCAAAGGAGGAAGGCGGCGCCGGCGATGGCCACGCCGAAATGGAACCCGGCTGCAACGCCCAGCGCGGCGCTCACGATCCACAGCGCCAATGCGGACGACCGCGTGAGATCCCCGGCAATGAGGGGCTTTTCGGCACGGCCCGCAGCCCGGTCCTTCGGCTCATCGCAGTAGTCGTTCATCGCGCCGATCGAGTAGAGGAGGCAGAGGACTGATGCGAAAAGGAGAGTCCCTCCCAACTCGTCGTCGAGGTCTCGCCGCGCGATGAAATAGAACCCGGCCGTGGCTGCGGCGCCGAGCAGCGTGGCGGGCGGATGACCGAGCCGGAACGCCCCACGAACAGCCGGCGCCGAAATCAGTCCAGATCGCCGACCAACCATGAATTTACCGGCCCGGAGCACGCCCCACCCGTTTTCGACTGTGCGGCGGAGGCGTGCGCCTTGTCCAGGGCTGTTCCGGCTCGTCCGGCCGCCGGCTTCGGGCATAGGTCGATGATCTCAATCGGCAGCGTGATGCGGATCAGGACATCGTACCGTCAGCTGTATTATGGTGAGGTTCATCTCGTGCTTCGGATCGGGGACCCGGCCTTGATGGCTTCCGCCTATATCAATCGCATCGTCACTGCGACCCCTCCGTTCGACATCAATCAAAAGTTCTTGGAATTTGCGTCTTCCAAGCTGGAGAAGAACTCGAACGCCGCGCTGTTCCGTCGCCTGGCGGTGCGTTCGCAGATCGATCATCGCTATTCGTTTATACCGCCGGAATTGAGCTTCGGCGCCGGCGGCTTCTACGAGGCCGGTCGCTTTCCCGACACGACCAAGCGCATGCGCTTCTTCGAGCGCCATGCGCCGATCCTCGCCGCGCAGGCGCTGGACGAACTCGGGCTTCCCGATCTCCGCGACGAGATCACCCACGTGATCGTCGCATGCTGCACCGGATTCTATGCGCCCGGCCTCGACGTCGAGATCGTGAGGCACTATCGGCTGAAGCCCGCGGTCGAGCGCACGATCATCGGCTTCATGGGCTGCTATTCCGCGATCAGCGGGCTGAAGCTGGCGCGTCACATCGTGCGGTCCGAGCCGCTCGCCAAGGTCGTGATCGTCAATCTCGAGATCTGCACGATCCACCTCCGGGAAGACATGGACCTCGAGCACATGCTCGCCTGCCTGCTCTGGGGGGACGGCTGCTCGGCGATGCTGGTCTCCGCCGAGCCGAGCGGGATAGAGATCCAGAGTTTTCGGACCGCCGTGATCGGCGACAGCGCCGACCAGATGGTCTGGCGCCTCGGCCGCGACGGCTTCGACCTTTCGCTGTCCGGCCAGCTGGCGCACACGCTCTCCCATAGCCTACCGGCGGCGGCCGACGCTGTCCTCGGCGGGCACAAGGCCGCCGACATCGATCTCTGGGCCGTGCATCCCGGCGGCCGGTCGATCCTGGATGCGGTAGGCGCCGCCTTCGAGCTGCCCGCGAGCGCGCTCGACTTCTCCCGCTCGGTTCTGCGGCACTTCGGCAATATGTCGTCGGCGACGGTCGCCTTCGTCCTCCGGCAGATGCGCGACCAGAATGCCAAGGGGCGCGGTTGCGCTATGGCGTTCGGCCCGGGGGTCGTGGCCGAGTGCATGCTGTTCGAGGCTGCCTGACATGAAGCGCGTCCCCGGCGTCCAGGCGATGCGCCGATGAGCGCCGTCCTCGCCTGGCGGATCCTGATGCACGAGAAGGCCCGCAATGCCCTGGCGGCCGGCGGAATATCGATCGCCATCCTGATGATCTTCCTCCAGCTCGGATTCTACGCTTCGGTCCCCAGGGCGGGCCTGCTGATCTACGACCACCTGCGGTTCGATCTCCTCCTCACATCGAGCTCCTACGTTCAGATGGGCCAGTCCTATCTGTTTCCCCGCCGGAGGGTCTATGAAGCGATGAACGTGCTGGAGGTGCAGTCCGCCGTTCCGTTCTACGAGGGCGAGGCATACTGGCTCAGCCGCGAGGACGGGACGCTGCGTGAAATCTTCGTGATGGGCGTGGATCCGGGGACGGACAGTTTCGCAGTGAGCAGCATCGAACGGCAGGCCGCCCGCCTCCGAGATCAGGATACGCTCCTGATCGACAGCGCATCGCTGCCGATGTATGGCCGGCAGCTTCCCGGCCGGAACGTCGAGCTCGACGGGCGTGCCGTCACCATCGGCGGTCGATACGATCTCGGCACCGGGGTGATCGGTCTCGGCGCCGTGGTGATGAGCGATCTGAACTTCATCCGGGTCTTTTCCGGCCGGCCGCTGGCCAGCGTCAGCCTCGGCCTGGTGCGTCTGAGGCCGGGCAGCGATCCGGATCGCGTGGCGGAGCAATTGCGCCGCATCCTCCCGGCCGATACCCGTGTCTTCACCCGCGCGGAGATCGAGGCATTCGAGACGGATTTCTGGCGCCATCGCACCTCGACCGGCCTCATCTTCGGCTCCGGCGTGGCCGTGTCGGTGATCGTCGGGATCGTCATTCTCTATCAGATCCTGACCACGCAGGTCGTGCGCCAGCTGCCGCAATACGCGACGCTGAAGGCGATGGGCTATGGCGACGGCCACCTGCAGGGTGTGGTCGCGGTCCTGGCGCTGGTGACCGCGGCGGTGGCCTTCCCCCCGGCGTTGCTCGCCGCGCTCTTCGCCTACGACCGGCTCCGTATCCTGTCGCGCCTGCCCATCGAGATGACGACCGCACGGGTCATGATCGTGTTGGGGATCGCCGTTGCCATGACGCTCGGAACCTCGCTGCTCGCCGCCCGCAAGCTCCGGCACGCGGACCCGGCGGACCTGTTCTAGCCGCCGATGCGGGTGCCGCTGGCATGGCGCAATCTGGTCGCCGACCCGGCCCAGCTCGCCCGCGCCACGGCCGGCGTTGCCTTCGCCGTCACGCTGATGATGGTCGAGATCGGCTTCGGGAATGCGTATATCGAGAGCATGGTGCAGCTGATCCGTCGGCTTGACGGCGATCTCGTGCTTGTAAGCTCGGTCAAGTACCAGTTCGACCGGGTCTCGCCGTTCTCGCGCCGCCAGCTTTACGCGGCCCGCGCCGTCGAAGGCGTCGCCTCTGTCCGTCCACTCTACATGAAGCGCCTCGAATCCGTGTGGCGCAACCCGCAGGACCATACGCTCCATGCCGTGCAGGCCTTCGCTTTCGATCCCGACCAGCCTGTCTTCCGGCTGCCGGAGATCGCGGCGCAACTGGCAGCGCTGCGAACGCCGGACACGGTGATGTTCGACCGGAATGACCGCGACATTCTCGGCCGCGTCGACGCCGGGACGGAGACCGAGCTCGACCGTCATGCCGTCAAAGTTATCGGCACGTTCTGGCTCGGCCCGGACTTCTTCAATGACGGCAACGTGGTCATGAGCGACCGTACCTACTTCAAGATATTCGGCGGAACCGGTGCCGACGGCACGGATCTCCCCGACCCTGAAGTCGGCGTCATCAAGGTCGCGCCGGGCTACCGGGCAGCCGCGGTGCAGAGCGCTCTCCGCGCGGTCCTGCCCGGCGACGTCACCGTCATGACCAAGCAGGAGCTGATCGACCAGGAAGCCCGCTGGCAGGCGCGATGGTCGCCGGTCGGACCGCTGTTCACCGCGGGCACGGTCATCGGATTCGCCGTGGGCATGCTGATTTCCTACCAGATCCTGTTTTCGGAGCTCGCCGACCAGATTCCGCAATATGCAACCTTGAAGGCGATGGGCTACCGGAACGCCTACATCGTCAGGAGCGTCGCCGAGCAGGCGGTGTGGTATGCCCTGGTCGGGTTCGCGCCGGCATGGTTGCTGAGCCTCGTCCTGTTCCGCACTCTCGCCGCGGCGGTCGTCGTTCCGCTGCGCATGACGGTCGATCTGACCGTCGAATCCCTTGTCCTGGCCTTGGGCATGTGTCTGCTCTCCGCGTTCATCGCAGTGCGCCGCGTGCTCAAGACCGACCCAGCCGAGCTGTTCTGATGGACGGGGCGATCGATCGCACGAACGGGGAGCCGGTGGTCAGGGTGGACCAGGTCAGTCATTTCTTCGGCGACGGTGACTCGCGGAACCAGGTGCTGTTCCGGAATTGCATCTCGATCGACGCCGGTCAGCTCGTGATCCTCACCGGCCCCTCCGGATCGGGAAAGACCACCCTTCTCAGCCTGATCGGCGCGCTGCGCTCGGTGCAGGATGGGGCCATCCGCGTGCTCGGGCAGGAGCTCGCCGGACTGCCGCCGGCGGCACTCGTCTCCATGCGGCGCAATATCGGCTTCATCTTCCAGGCCCACAATCTGTTCGAGTCCCTGACCGCGCTCGAGAACGTCAAGATGGCCATGCAGCTCACCGGCATGCCGGCGCGCGAGATGCGGGCGCGCGGCGTCGAGATGCTTGAGCGGCTCGGGCTCGGTCACCGCGTCGGGTATCTCCCCCGGGCGCTGTCCGGCGGCCAGCGGCAGCGTGTGGCCGTCGCCCGGGCCGTCGTCAGCCGGCCGAAATTGGTGCTCGCCGACGAGCCGACGGCGGCGCTTGACAAGGAGTCGAGCTCGGTGGTTATCAGCCTGCTGAAGCGGATGACGGTGGAGGACGGTGCGACGGTGATCATCGTGACCCACGACAACCGGATCCTCGACCTTGCCGACCGCATCGTGAACATGGTCGACGGCTCCATCGTTTCGGACGTCACTCTGCACGACGCCATCCGGATCTGCGAGCTGCTGCGCGCGACCGATCTCTTCAAGCAGCTGACGCCGGCCGAGATCACCAACATCGCCGAGAAGATGACGCGGCGCGTGTTCCGGGCCGACGACGTGATCATCCGCGAGGGCGATCCCGGCGACCTCCTGTTCCTGATCGGCAGCGGCGAGGTCGACGTCTCGCAGCGCGGCCCGGATGGACGTTCGGCGGTGGTCGCGACCGTGGGGACCGGGCGGGTCATCGGCGAGCGCGCGCTGATCGTCGATGAGCCGCGCAACGCGACCTGCGCTGCTGCGACCGAGGTCGAGGCCTTCTCGCTCGCCAAGGCGGACTTCATCGCGGCCATCGAAGGCAGCGCCAGCTTCAAGAACCAGATCCAGTCGATCTATTTCCAGCGGCAATGAGGCGAGGCGGGTGCGGAACATGCGAAAGGTCCTGGCGTTCAGTTTCGGCATCCTGACGACGATCTGCTTCGCGGCGACCTCGCTCTATTGCGTGCTGTTCCTGGCCGATGTGCTCGTGCCGCGCACCATCGACCGGGGGCCATCCGTGTCCTGGCCGGTGGCCGTCGCCGTCGATCTCGCCCTGGTCGGGTTGTTCGCGGCCCAGCACAGCGTGATGGCGCGGGCGGCCTTCAAGCGCTGGTGGACGCGGGTGATCCCTCCGGCGATCGAACGCTCGGTCTACGTGCTCGCCGCCTGCCTGGCCTTGGCACTCCTGGTCGGGCTCTGGCTGCCGCTGCCGGACCTGATCTGGTCGGTCACCAATCCGGCCGGGCGAATCCTCCTCTCCGGGCTGTTCTGGTTCGGCTGGCTGATGGTGCTTATTGCCGGCCTGCTGACCAACCAGGCAGAGATGCTCGGCTTGCAGCAGATCTCTGACGCGGTGCACGGCCGGGTCCTCTCGCCGCCGACGCTCAACACTTCGGGCCTCTACCGCCTGGTCCGCCACCCCATCTATGTCGGTTCGTTCATCGGCTTCTGGGCGACGCCGGACATGACGGTCGGCCATCTGCTGTTCGCCGTTGCGGCGACCGTCTATACCGTCGCCGGCGCGCGCCTTGAGGAGCGCGATCTCGTCAGGACGTTCGGGGACGGCTATCGCCGCTATCAGCGGGACGTCCGGATGCTGTTGCCGATCCCGCGGCGTGCGGCCCGCGGGCGGGTGCGCTAGCCGCATGCGGCACCGATTCCGCCCGCCGCGGCCGGAGCCGCCGGAGCGAAGTCCGCGCGGGCTTGTGCTGCTCGGCGCACTCCGGAGCGATATGCTCCGGCTCTGGCCCAGGTCGGCTTATGAGGAGGAATTGCTCTCCGGCCGGATCTTCGGTCGCCGGTATTTCCTGTTCAATTCGCCGGCCGCGATCCACCGCGTTCTGCTCGAGAACGCCGACAACTACCGCCGGCCGCCCGCGACCGTCCGGATCTTGAAGCCAGTGATCGGCGAGGGCGTGCTCCTCAGGGAGGGGGACGCCGCCCGGCAGGATCGCCGCATCATCATGCCCGCCCTGGCACCACGAGTTCTTCCGTCGCTGGCGCCGCACATCGCCAGCGCGACGCTCGACCTGGCGGCGCGCTACGGCAAGCAAGAGAGTGGGGCGGTCGACCTCCTCGCCGACATGCAGGCGCTGGCGTTGGAGATCGCGGCGCGCACGATGTTCTCGCTGGAGATCGGCGAGCATGGCGCGGCGCTCCGCGCGCTCATCGCCCGCTATCGGAACCGGCTCGGCCGGCCGGACCTGCTGGACGTCGTCATGCCGCTCGCCATACCCACCCCGCGCGACTTCGCCCGAAGGCGCTTCCGGCCCCGCTGGACCGGCCTGATCGACGCGATCATCCGGCAGCGCCTCGAGGCGCCGCCGAGCGAGCGTCCGCGCGATCTGTTCGACCACTTGATCGGCGCATCGAACGGCGAGACCGGCGATGCGCAAGCGCGCGCATGGCTGCGCGACCAGGTCTCCACCATGATCGTTGCCGGCCATGAAACCAGCGCGCTCGCGATGTTCTGGTCCCTCTATCTGCTGGCCAGCGTGCCGGAGGTGCAGGAACGGGTGGCGGCGGAGGCACACACGGTGCCGCGCGACCCGCAGGCGATCGGCGCACGGCTGCCGGATCTGCCTTACACCCGGGCGGTGGTGAACGAGGCGCTGCGCCTCTATCCGCCCGCCTTCCTGATCGCTCGCGAGGCTGTCAACGACGACGCCTGGGATGGCTTGGCTGTTCCGGCCGGCGCCCTGGTCATCATCTCGCCATGGATCCTGGGTCGCCATCGGCGCCTCTGGCCCGACCCGGACGCCTTCGACCCCGAGCGCTTCCTCGGCGGGGAGGGGCCACCGCGTTATGCACACATGCCGTTCGGCGGCGGTCAGCGGGTCTGCATCGGCGCCCAGTTCGCCCTGCTGGAGCTTACTCTGGCGCTGGCTCTCCTCATCCGCGACTTCGAGATCGCGCCGGCCACATCCACGCCGGTCGTGCCGGCGGCCGTGGTGAGTATGCAGCCCGACCATCCGGCGCGGTTCATTCTGACGCGGCGGTGAGCGGCGGTTGTCGACCGGACGGTCGGCCGGTGGGTGAGGGTGATGCGTGGTGGGCGATGAGGGACTCGAACCCCCGACATCTTCCGTGTAAAGGAAGCGCTCTACCAACTGAGCTAATCGCCCACTGCGACAACGACTGGCTGCGACAATGATGCTACAGTCCGGTCCTTCCTTTAGTGGAAGTGTCGGGATTTGACCAGCTTCCTCTGGCGGCCCGTGATAGACCGCCGCATCCATAGCCCCGTCCCGCGCCTTCCATGCCCCCCAGATCCGAATTCACCCGCCACAGCCTTGGCATCGCGCTCTATCTCGCCGGGGTCGGATTCTTCGCCTTCAACGACGCGCTCGGCAAGTGGCTGGTCATGGCCGATTTCGGCGTGGCAGAGCTGCTGTTTGTCCGTGCGTTCGGCGCGCTCGCGATGCTCGTGCCGATCGCATGGTTCTCTCGCGTGAGCCTGACGCTTCGCGGCCATTGGGCGCTGCATGTCGTCCGCATCCTCTGCCAGACCGGCGACAGCTACTGCTTCTACCGTGCGACCCTCGACATGCCGCTCGCCGATGTCATGACTTTCTATATGGCGGCGCCGATCATGGTAACCGCGATCTCCGGCCTGTTCGCCGGGGAGAGGGTGGGCCCCTATCGCTGGGGCGCGGTGCTGTTCGGCTTTGCCGGCGTGATCGTGGCGCTGGCGCCGACCAGCCAGGCCTTCTCGCCCTATGCGCTCATCGCCCTGCTGGGGGCGGCCTTGTTCGCCGTCTCGCTGGTGCTGACCCGCAAGCTGCGCGACAATCATCCGCTCTCGCTGGTGACTTGGCAGTTCGTCGGCGGCGGTATCATCGGCGCCGCCTTCTCGCCGCTCGACTGGGTGACGCCCGACTTGTTCAACGCCGGCTACATGCTGATCGTCGGCATCGTCGCCGCCATCTGCTTTCTCTGCATGGCCCGCGCGCTCGCTTTGGCGCCGGCCTCGCTGCTGGCGCCGTTCCAGTATTCGGCGATCTTCTGGGCGGCGCTGCTCGGCTGGATCATCTGGCACGACACGCCGACGCTGCGCATCTTCATCGGCAACGCCATGCTGATCGCGAGCGGGCTCTTCGTCTTCTACCGCGAGCGCAAGCTCGCGGTCTCGGTCAGCGACAAGGTCGAGCAGATTCCCTAGCCCTTCAGCACCATCCGCTCGTCGTACTCGGCGAGCTTCGGGTATTCGATGGTCGGGGCCGTCTCCAGCCCGAGCACGCGCTCCCGATACCGCGCCAGCTCCGCCGCACGCTCGGCATCGGTGATCCGCGCCGGCGCATGCACCAGGAAGGGCTCGATCACGGTGAATCCGGTGAAGTAGAGCATGCCGTGGTTGATCGGGAACAGGATGGACTCGATCGGCCCGTTCAATCCGCGTTCCGAATAGATCGGCGGCGGCCCGCCGATGGTGAGGGCGCACATGGCACGCTTGCCGGCGAAGACCCCGCGATCGTACCACTTGCCGCCGCCATAGATCCGGCCGCCCGCCGCGAATACGCGATCGACCCAGCCTTTCAGGATCGCCGGCAGGCCGAACCACCAGAGCGGAAACTGCAGGATCATGACGTCGCACCAGAACATCTTGTCCTGCTCCGCCTGGAGCTCCGGCGCGAAGCCGTCATGCGCCGCGGCATGCGCCTCCTCGAGCTGCTGCTTGTAGTATTCGGGGTCGAGAACCGTGGTGAAGTTGTGGCGCCCGGAGACCGGGTCGAAGCCCATGGCATAGAGGTCGGAGACCTGCACCTCGTGCCCGGCCTCGGTCAGCACCGCGACGGCGGTCCGGGTCATGGCGCCGTTGAAGCTCTTCGGCTCGGGGTGGGCATGGACGATGAAGGCGCGCATTCGGCTCTAAGCCTCCGGCCGGTCGATCAGCTTTTCTAGCAGGGCTGCGAGTTCCGCCGCCTCGCCGCGCCCGAGCTTGCAGCCGACATGCTCGGCGATGGCGGGGCCGTAGACCCGCCACATCCGCTTCTGCAAGGCCCGGCCCTCGGCGGTGATCGCGACCAACTGGCCGCGTCCGTCCTCGGGATGTGCCTCGCGGGCGACCAGGCCGGCCTGCTCCATCCGGTCGATCAGGCGCGAGGCGTTGTATTGGGCGAGCAGGGTGCGGCGCTCCAGCTCCAGCGGCCGCAGCTTGCCGGCGGGTTCGCGGGAGAGCTCCAGCAGCACGTCGTACCAGGCGAGCGGGGGAAGCCCGGCCGCTTTCAGCGCCGCCTCGATCCTGCCCAGGACCAGCTGCTCGGCCCGCACCAGGCGCGCCCAGGCGATGACGGTCTCTTCTGTCGGGTCATGTTTCATCGGCATGGGAAGTATCAGATAAATGCATCTGCATCAATCTTGACGATCTCGATGCAGTTGCATTAAATAGATGCAATTGCATCGACCGGAGCCATGCCATGCCCGCAACCGAAACCGCCACTCTCACCCTGGTCAGCCACCACCTCTGCCCCTATGTGCAGCGCGCCGCCATCGCGCTCGCCGAGAAAGGCGTGCCGTTCGAGCGCGTGTATGTCGATCTCGCGGCGAAGCCGGACTGGTTCAAGGCGCTCTCGCCCCTCGGCAAGACGCCGGTCCTGAAGGTGGCGGAGACCGCGATCTTCGAATCCGCGGTGATCCTGGAGTATCTCGAAGACACCCAGCCTCACGGGCTGCATCCCGCGGACCTGTTGCGGCGGGCCGAGCATCGCAGCCTGATCGAGTTCGGCTCGGCGATCCTCAACGATATCTGGGGTTTCTACTCCGCCCCGGATGCCACGGCCTTCGACGCCAAGCGCCGGCAGCTCGCCGAGCGCTTCGCCTGGCTGGAGCGGCGGCTCGTGGCAGCGCCCTGGTTCGACGGCGAGGCCTTCTCGCTGGTCGATGCGATCTTCGCGCCCGTCTTCCGCTACTTCGACGTC
>DATKNM010000080.1:0-3473 GCA_035541335.1 Binatia bacterium | reverse complement strand
CCACGCTCTCCTTAACCGGACAGCAGTGGGTCGAGCCCGGCCATGACGGTGAAGAGAGTTCCTTTACGGCCCCGGACCGGTTTCGAGCCCGTCTACGTCGGTCAATCTATTGGCGAAGAACACCTTTATCGCATCGACGGGCGCCAAACCGATTCTGCGTTCTGTCTACGTCCGGTCTACGTTGGCGCTGGGTTGAGATGAGAAGAAGTATAGTTCATTTTTCGTTCCGGCGCGAGCGGCGAAGCGCACGTGTCGGTCTCGCCTCGACACCGCGCGCATTCACGCAGGATGGCGGCTGCATCAACCCCCCACCCAGCCTCCCCCCAATCTTGGTGGGAGGGGATCTTGTGAAGACGCTGCGGCGCGTGAAAGCGATGACGGCGAATTCTGCGGGCGCACTCTCTTCTCCCATCCGTCGCACGAGAGGAACTCGTGGATGGTCCGCCTTTGCGCACCATGACGATCAGGAGGATGCACTCCAGCCATGACGGCGGAAGAAAGCGAGAGGCCGCGCCCCTTTACTTCCGCCCGGCCTTGTCCAGCGTTGCGAATTCGGCGTCGGTGAGCTGGATCGCGGCGGCGGCGACGTTCTCCTCCAGGTGGGCGACGCTTCCGGTGCCGGGGATGGGGAGCATGACGGGGCTGCGCTTCAGCATCCAGGCGAGGGCGATCTGGCCGGGCGTGCCGCCATGCGCCTTCGCGATGGTGTCGAGCGTGCCGCCGGGCTTCGCGAGATCGCCGGCCGCCAGCGGATACCAGGGGATGAAGCCGATCTTCTGCTTCTCGCAATGCGCCAGCACCGCCTCGTCGGCGCGGTCGGCGAGGTTGTAGCGGTTCTGCACCGTCGTCACGGGGAAGACCTTGCGCGCCGCCTCGATCTCCTCGACCGAGACCTGGCTCAATCCGGCATGGCGGATCAGGCCCTCCTTCAGCATGGAGGCGATGACGCCGAACTGCTCGTCGCGCGGCACCTTGGGGTCGATGCGGTGGAGCTGCCAGAGGTCGATCCGCTCCACTTTGAGCCGGCGGAGGCTCATCATCACGCCCTGGCGCAGGAATTCCGGCCGGCCGAGCAGCTCCCAGCCGTCCGGCCCGCTGCGCGTCAAACCGCCCTTGGTCGCGACCACGAGGCCCTTATAAGGGTGCAGCGCCTCGGCGATCAGCTCCTCGCTGACATAGGGGCCGTAGCTCTCCGCGGTGTCGATGAAGTCGATGCCGAGCTCCGGCAGCCGCTTCAGCACCCGGATCGCCTCGCCGCGATCGGCGGGCGGCCCCCAGATCCCCTTGCCGGTGATCCGCATGGCCCCGAAGCCGAGCCGCGTCACCGTCATGTCGCCGCCGATGGAGAATTGTCCGGAAGCGCGGGCGTTGGGCTGGGTCATGGCATCCTCCCTGTGGCGTTATGGTGGTGTGGATATGGCGAGAGAATGGCGCGGCGCAAGGCGTAAGCGCTGAGAAAACCTGATTCTGTCATGCCCGGGCGCGACCCGCGCATCTCTCTTTTCCGACGGCACCAGATGGCCGGATCAAGTCCGGCCATGACGCCGCAAAATCCGCGTCGCTACTTCCGCAACGCCCGCTCGATCTGCACCCGCGACGGCCCCGCCTTGCGGATCGCGTCGAGCACCTGTTTCTCGGTCTTCTTGTGCTTGGCCATCAGCGCCTCGACCTCGTGGGTCTGGCTCGCATCGACGTGGTCATGATCGGGCATGCCGGGCCGGGGCATGCCGGCCGGGTGCGCGCCGGTTCTGGACTTGTCGTCGGACATGGTCGCTCTCCCAAAGTGCGCCCCGTCTGTAGCAGGGCGTTCCCATCAGATCTCGTCCTGACTTCGTTCAGCCCTTACCGCCGCTCCCCACCTTGCCATCCCGTCACTCCGGCAGTCCCGCCTTGCTGAAGCCGGCGAGAAACGGATCGAACGAAGCCGGGTTTCGGAACGGCAGATGCGCGCGGAGCCGCGCAACCGAATTCATTGCGGGTGCCAGCGCCATGAACTTGGCCAGCGCCTCGCGGGCCTCCGCCATGCGGTCGAGCTGGGCATTCGCGGGGACCAGCACCCAGTAGGTCGTGTCCCAGTCGGGGTAGAGCGAGGCCGATCGCTTGGCCAGCTCCAACGCCCGCTCCGGACGACCCAGCATGAGTTGGGCAATGCCGGCACAGGTGAGATACATGAAGAAGCCCGGGTCCAACGGGTTCAAGGCCATGGCGCGGTCGAGATGGGCGGTCGCAGCTTCCGGATCGCCGCCGAAAATCATGGCGGCGGCCGCCAGGAAGACCACGAAGCCGGCGCCGGGATTGAGTGCCAGGGCGCGGCGCACGGCTTCGAGACCGGCCTCGTAGTCCCGCGCGACCATCACCAGCACGAAGCCGCCGACCACCAGGGCCATGGCATCGTCGCCGCCGGCGGCGATGGCGCGGCGGGCGAGCTTGATCGCGGTCGCCTTGTCGTCGTCGCCGAGGGCGGGCCAACCCCGCGTCAGGCGCTGCTCGAGAGACCAGGCGGCAAAGGCCAAGGCCGGCGCATAGTCGGGATCGAGGCCGATCGCCTTCTGGAGCAGCTCGAACCCGGTGCGGTTCTCGTCGGGAGTGAAGGCGTAAACATGCGGCAGCGCCCGGAGATAGAGGTCGTAGGCGTCGAGGTTCTCCACCGGCTTGCGCCGCGCCCGCTCGATCTCGACCTTGCGCAGGGTCGGCTCGATCGCGCCGACCACGCTGGCGGTGATCTTGTCCTGGAGGTCGAACACGTCCTCCAAGCCGCCGTCGAACCGGTCCGCCCAGAGATGGCCGCCGGTCATGGCGTCGATCAGCTGGCCGGTGATGCGCAGCCGCGCACCCGACTTGCGCACGCTGCCTTCCAGGACGTAGCGCACGCCCAGTTCCTTCGCTGCCTGGCGCACGTCCACCGACCGGCCCTTGTAGGTGAAGCTGGAATTGCGCGCGATCACGAAGAGCTGGTTGAAGCGCGAGAGCGCGGTGATGATGTCCTCGACCATGCCGTCGGCGAAATAGTCCTGCTCGGGATCGCCCGACATGTTCGCAAACGGCAGGACCGCGATCGACGGCCTCTCGGGGAGCGCCGGCCCGGTGCTTGACGCGGCGGCGGCCGCAGCCGGCGCCGGCGCTTCCGCCGGTTTCGTCTCCGTGACGGGCGCCGCCCGGGCGGCGACGCCGACCGCCAGCGAATAGATCCGCATCGGCTCGACGATGTTCTTGAGATTGGTCTCGCCGAGATCGCTGACCGCAAGATCGAGCCTGGCCTTCACCTGGCGATAGGCATCCTCGGAGAGGCAGATCGCGCCGGGCAGGGCGACGCCCTCCAGACGGGCGGCGATGTTGACGCCGTCGCCCATCAGGTCGCCGTCGCTCTCCTCCACCACGTCGCCGAGATGGATGCCGATGCGGAACTCGATGCGGCGGTCGTCCGGCAATCCGGCGTTGCGCTCGATCATCGCGTTCTGCACCTCGATGGCGCA
>DATKNM010000079.1:0-7617 GCA_035541335.1 Binatia bacterium | reverse complement strand
TGCCTCCAGCTCCTCGACGATGTTGGAGACGGTCTGCGAGGTCAGCATGGTGAAGCGCGCGATTTCGGCCCGGGACAGGGACCCGTGCAGGCGCACCGCCTCCAGCACCACGCGGCGGTTGTGCGACCGCGCATGCTCGAGATTGGTGCCGAAGATGCCTGCCGCGCGCTGCATAGGGTCCGTTCCCATCCCCCGGCCACTATGGTCGCGCCGTTTAACTCAATCAATTTGATTTAATGAGGAAGCTGTGATTTGATCAGGAAAAAGCACCGCGAGAAGACACAGGGAGCGCATTGCGGGCAATGACGGCGGATTCCTCGGAATTTCCCCGCTTCGATCTCGGCGGCCAGGTGGTGCTGGTGACCGGCGCCGCGCGCGGCCTCGGCCGCGCCTGCGCGCTCGCTTGCGCCCATGCCGGCGCTGACATCGCCCTCGGCCTTCGCGACAAGAAGAGCGGCGACGCGCTCGTGACCGCGATCCAGTATCTCGGCCGGCGTGTGCTGCCGCTGCAGATGGACGTCGCCGACACGCACGAAATAGCGGCAGCGGTCGAGGAGGCGCATCGCCACTTCGGTCGCATCGACGTGCTGGTGAACAATGCCGGGATCGGGCCGGAGAATCTCGCCGAGAACGTGACCGAGCCGGATTTCGACGCGACCCTCGCCGTCAACCTCAAAGGCACGTTCTTCACCGCCCAGGCGGTCGGCCGCCGGATGATCACCCAGGGTCACGGCCGGATCATCAACATGAGCTCCCAGGCGGGCTCGGTGGCACTCAAGGGCGAGCCGATCTATTGCATGACCAAGGCGGCGATCGACCATCTGACCCGCTGCCTCGCCTATGAATGGGGCCCCCACAACATCACGGTCAACGCCGTGGCGCCGACCTTCATCTGGACCGACGGGACGCGGCCGGCGCTCTCGGATCCGGAGTTCCTGAAGCAGACGGTGGCGAGGATCCCGCTCGGGCGCATCGGCGAGCCCAAGGAGGTGGCAGGCGCGGTCGTGTTCCTGGCCTCGCCGGCGGCGTCGCTGATCAACGGCACGCTCCTCCGGGTCGATGGCGGCTGGTGCACCACGTAGGGGCGGGGGTTGACAGGGATCAAAGTCGGCCGGCACCGACCCGGCTAACACAGTTTCGGGCTAACAAGGATACAAGACCCGACAGGGTTCAAAGACTAACGGATCAAGCGTAACAACGGTTCGACATCAGGGAGGTCCACGATGAAGATCAAGACGAGTCTGCTTCTCGGCCTGGCGGCATCGGCGATGCTGAGCTTCGCCGCAAATGCCGACACCACGCTGAACGCCCTCTTCATGCAGCAGGCGGCCTACAGCGACGACGACATCAAGAACATGATCAAGGATTTCGAAGCCGCCAATCCGGGCATCACCGTGAAGGCGGAGTTCGTCCCCTACGAGGCGCTGCACGACAAGATCGTGGCGGCCCAGGGCGCCGGCGCCCAGGGTTATGACGTGATCCTGTTCGACGACATCTGGCCGGCGGAGTTCGCCAAGCACAAGGTGCTGGTCGACGTCACCAGCAAGATTCCGAGCGAGTACCAGAGCCAGGTCTTCGACGGCGCCTGGACCACGGTCGAGTACAACAAGCATCGCTACGGCATGCCGTGGATCCTCGACACCAAGTACCTTTTCTACAACAAGGACATGCTGACCAAGGCCGGGATCGCCAATCCGCCCAAGACCTGGGACGAACTGGTCGCCGACGCGAAGACCATCAAGGACAAGGGCATCGTCAAGTATCCGATCGTCTGGAGCTGGGCCCAGGCCGAGGCCGTGATCTGCGACTACGCGACCCTGGTCGATGCCTATGGCGGCAAGTTCTTCGACAACGGCAAGCCGGTCATCAACTCCGGCGCCTCGCTTGAGGCCGTCAAGTTCATGGACCAGACGGTGAAGGACGGGATCACCAATCCGAGCTCGAAGGAGTATCTCGAGGACGACGTGAAGAAGGTGTTCACCAACGGCGACGCCGCCTTCGCGCTGAACTGGACCTACATGTACGCCGCCGCCAACGATCCCAAGCAGAGCAAGATCGCCGGCCAGGTGGGCGTCGTCGCGGCTCCCGGCGTCTCCGGCAAGACCGACTTCTCGGCGGTCAACGGCGCCATGGGTCTCGGCATCGCCTCGAACAGCACCCATCCCGACGAGGCCTGGAAGTTCATCACCTTCCTCACCTCGCAGCCGGTGCAGAACAAGTACGCCCAGCTGAGCCTGCCGATCTGGAAGTCGTCCTACGACGATCCGGCCGTGCAGAAGGGCCAGGAGGACCTGGTCGCCGCCGCGAAGTACGCGATCAACGCGATGTTCGCCCGGCCGGCCATGCCGTCCTACCAGGAGATGTCGACGATCCTGCAGAAGGCGCTGCAGGAAGTCGTGATCGGCAAGGCGAGCCCGGAAGATGCGATGGGCGCCGCGCAGAAGCAGATCGAACGCCTGCGTTGATGGACTAGCCTCCGCTCGAATGCGACCCCCACCCGCCGCTCCGTCTCTTGATGGAGCGGGCCGGGTGGGGTACGCACAAGTGCGATGCCCGATATCTTTCCCATGCTCCACCGGATGACCGCGTGTTGACCCGAGCCCAACGGCGCGAGGTCGAGGGCTGGGCGCTCATGCTGCCCGTGCTCGCGGTCATGGCGGTGGTGACGCTCTATCCCCTGATGCGCACCGTCTGGCTCAGCTTCACCGATGCGGAGCTTCCGGTCGGCGAGACGGTGCCGCAATGGGTCGGCATCGAAAATTACAACTACGTCATCACCGACCCCGATTTCCTCGATGCGCTGCTGCGCACGCTCCACTTCACCCTGGCCTCGGTTGCGGTCGAGCTCGTCCTCGGCATCCTGGTCGGCCTGCTGCTGAACCAACCGTTCCGTGGCCGCGCGCTGGTGCGCTCGATCGTGATCCTGCCCTGGGCGCTGCCGACCATCGTCAACGGCATGCTGTGGCGCCTGTCGTTCAATCCGGATTACGGCGCCGTCAACGCCATGCTGACGCAGCTCCACATCATCGACCAGTACCGGTCCTGGCTCGGCGATCCCGACATCGTCATGGACATGGTGATCCTGGCCGACGTCTGGAAGAATTACGCGATCGTCGCCCTGGTCGTGCTGGCGGCGCTGCAGACCATCCCCTCCGATCTTTACGAGGCGATGCGGATCGACGGCGCCGGCGCCTGGAGCCGGTTCTGGAACCTGACCGTGCCCGGCATCCTCGGGCCCCTGACCGTCGTCATGGTGCTGCGGCTGATCGACTGCTTCCGGGTCTTCGACATCATTTACGTGATGACCCGCGGCGGCCCTGCCGACGCCACCAAGACCCTGAGCTTCTTCGTCTATCAGGAATCCTTCGCCTTCCTGCGCGCCGGCAGCGGCGCCTCCTATGCCGTCATCTGCGCGATCATGAGCGCCATCCTGATCGCCATCTACATCTCCCTGCTGAAGCGCCAGGAGACGCTGTCATGAGCGTCGACAGCCGGCGCCGCAAGCTGGTCCAGGCCGTCTGGATCTACACCGCCGTCGCGGTGCTGCTGGTCGTCACCCTGGCGCCGCTCTTCTGGCTTTTCATCATGAGCGTCAGCCCCGCGAAGGAGCTGACCACGGTGCCGCTGCACTGGATCCCCGACCAGTGGGACTTCTCGCGCTACGCCCGCCTGCTCTCCAATGCCGCCGGCATCGACAGCTCGGTCAGCGCGGAGTTCCTCGCCACCTTGCGCAACAGCGTCGTCGCCGCGGGCGGCGCGACGGTGGTGGCGATGGTGACGGCGATCCCGGCGGCCTATGCGATCTCCCGCTACCACGGCCGCATGCCGCTGCTCTACGGCATGATCGGTACCTACATGATGCCGCCGGTGACCTACGTGCTGCCGCTCTACATCGCTTTCTCGGTCATGGGCATCCTTAATAATGTCGGCGCGCTGGTGGCGGTCTATTGCACGATGCTGCTGCCGTTCACCACCTGGCTCTTGAAGAGCAACTTCGACGCCGTGCCGCGGGAGATCGAGGAGGCGGCGCGGATCGACGGCGCGGGGACGCTCGCCATCATCTGGAACGTCGTCATCCCACTGGCGAAGCCGGCGCTCGGCGCCGCGGCGCTCTTGGCCTTCCTCAGCGCCTGGGACGAGTTCTTCTACGCGCTCATCTTCACCAGCGATCTCAGGGCCAAGACCCTGCCGGTCGCGATCGCCGATTTTGCCGCCGGCCGCATCACCGATTACGGCCTGGTCTCCGCCGTAGGCGTGCTGGCGGCCCTGCCGCCCACCATCTTCGCCGTGCTGTTCCAGCGCTCGCTCGTCTCGGGACTCTCCGCCGGCAGCGTAAAGGGTTGATTGCCATGAATGGACTCGAACTGATCCGCGACGAGATGCGGCGCCAGCACGCCGACGCCTTGGCCTCGCTGGAGAACAATGCGACGCCGGCAAAGCGCGTCGCCGACGCGATCCGCCGGACCGGCCGGCTGGTCATGCTCGGCATGGGCGGCTCGCATTGCGCCAACCGGATGGTCGAACCGCTCTTCCGCGGGCAGGGCATCGACGCGACCGCGCTGGTCGCCTCGGAGGCGCTGCGCGGGCCGCTGCCGCGCGCAACGCGGGCGGTGCTGCTGACCTCGCAATCCGGCGGCACGGGCGAGATCCTGCGCTACCTGGAGCGCGCCGCTGAAGGCGAGGAGCGGTTCGGCATCACGCTCGGCGCCGACAGCAAGCTCGCGGCGGCCGTACCGTCGCTGGTCGCCGCCGGCGGACCGGAGCGCGCCTTCGCGGCGACCCGCAGCCTCACCCTCACCGTCGCCTTGCATGGCGCGCTCCTGGCGGCACTGGGCGTCGATCCGGCGCCGGTGGCCGCGGTCTTCCGCAACCCGGTCAATCCCTCGGTTGCCGCCGCAGTCGAGCGACTCGTTCCCTGTCGCGCCGTGATCTATTCCGGCCGCGGCGTGCTCCAGGGCGTCGCCGAGGTGGCGGCGCTCGGCCTCATGGAACTCGCGCGCATGCCGGCCTTCGCACTCGAAGGTGGCCAGCTCCAGCACGGTCCGATGGAGACGCTGGGCGAGGGCGTCGGCGTCGTGCTGTATCGCCCCGCCGGTCCGGACGCGGCGGGCACCGCGCGTCTCGCACAGGCCGCGCGCGCCGCCGGCAGCCCGGTCGTGGTCTGCGACGTCAGCGGCGAGCCGGCGATTGCCGATACCGTGACCATCGCCCTGCCGCGGGCGGAAGGGCTTGCCGCCGCCGTGTCGCTGCTGCCGGCGATGCAGGAGACGATGATCGGTGTCGCCAGCCGCCGGGTAGAGCGCGTGGGCGAGCCGCTGCGCACCACCAAGGTCACGGATGGTGAATGAGGCGCGGCGAATGACGCCTGCGATCCCCACGATCTACGTCACCGGCAACGTCAACGTCGATCTCATCATGGGACCGCTCGGCCGATGGCCGAAGGTCGGCACCGAGATCGTGCTGCCGCACAGCGAGACCCGGATCGGCGGCGCCGCCGGCAATACCGCGCTCGCTTTGCAGGAGATCGGCGCGCCGCATCGCCTGATCGCCTCGGTCGGCGACGATATCTTCGGCGCCTGGCTGAAATCCGGCTTCCGCCATGCCGACTGGGCGGTGGCGCCCTGCGGCACAACGATCTCGGCCGGAATCGTCGATCCCGGCGGCGAGCGCACCTTCCTCACGTCCCAGGGCCATCTCTCGGTCTATGACCTCAAGGACGTCCTCGGACTCCTGCCGGCGAAGGCGGCGCCGGGCGACCTGCTGCTCTGCGAAGGCTGCTTCCTGAGCCCGCCTTTGTTCGCGCATTACGAAGCGCTGCTGGACGAAGCCGCCGGCCGCGGATTCGCGCTTGCCCTCGACACCGGCTGGCCGCCGGAGGGCTGGTCCGAGGATCTACGGCGGCGGGTGCTCGGCTGGCTCTCCCGGCTCGATCATCTGCTGATCAACGAGGTCGAGGTCATGGGCCTCGGCAGCGCGGCGACGCTGGAGCCGGCGGTCGAAGTCCTGCGCGCGGCACTGAAGCCGTCGGCCACCCTCGTCGTCAAGCGCGGGCCGGATGGTGCCCGCGGCTATCGCGGCGGCGAGATGGTCGATGTCCCGGCGCCCAAGGTCAAGGTGATCGACACGATCGGCGCCGGGGACGTCTTCGACGGCGGCTATCTCGCCGCGCATCTATCGGGGGCGACTCTCGCCGGCGCGGTCGGCGCCGGCATCGCCTCCGCCTCGACCGCGATCTCGACCGCGCCCAGACGTTATCTGTAAGGCGTCGTTATCGATAGATCAGGCCGCGTGGGCGGCGCTCTGCTGCTTCACCGCGAGGGCGTGCACGACGAGGTCGATCATCGCCGCGCCGAACCGGTCGCGCGGCATCCGCTCGGCGCCGATCAGGCCGCCGCGCACGATGCCGATGATCATCGACGGCACTGCGTCGAGATCCACCGGACGGAAATCGCCGGCCGCGATGCCCTGTTCCAGGATCGTCCGCGCCGCGTCGACGAAGGGCCGGCGGCGGCGGCGGAACTCGGTGCGCCAGCGCCGCATCACCGGCGACTGGTCGTCGGTCAGGAGCCTGAGCGCCGCAACCTGGCCGCCGAGGGTGCCGAGCAAAGCCTCGAGCAGCCGCTCCATGGCCCGGCCCGGTCGGTCCTGGTCCTTGAGGATCACGGCGACCTCCGCCTCGAGCTGGTCGAGGCCGGACTTGAACACTTCGAGAAACAACTCTTCCTTCGAGGGGAAGTATCGGTAGAGAGTGGGCTTGCCGACCTCCGCCCGCGCAGCCACATCGCGCATCTGAACGGAGTCGTAGGGGTTGGCACCGAACAGCTCGGCGGCGGCCGTTAGAATCTTCTGCCGCCGTTCCTGTCGCCAGTCGCGTCGAGGGAGTGAAGTCATTGATCCGCCATGAAGGAGGGCTTTCACCGGAATGTCATCGCGTCTTCCCGGGAAAGCCCGTGTGGTAATTGAAAATCAAACTTCTGAGTTCTAATTTATCGACGCGGACCGCCGGATTCAAGCCGGGGCGGCGTAAGACCCGCATCGTGGAGAGCCGGTTGCCTGTTCGGAAGCCCGAAGGGAGCGCCGGCGGGAGCAGATGACGTCAGCTATGCGGGCCCGCTTGTTCTTTGTCACGCTCCTGGTCGCGGCCGTCGGGGGCGGTGCTTGGTATTACTCGGTCCAGCGCGGCGCGGCGGCGCCGACCCCAGGGCAGGGCCAGACCCAGGCCCAGGGCGCGCGGGCGTCCAAGGCCGTGCCCGTCTCGGTGGCGCCCGTGGTCCAGCGCCCGGCCCCGGTCGAGATTTCCACAGTCGGCCGTGTGCAAACCCTTTCCGCCGTTGCGGTGCGTTCCCGGATCGACGGCGTCATCGCCAACGTCTCGGTCGCCGACGGCCAGGAGGTGAAGGCCGGGGATGAGCTCTTCCGCATCGATGACCGCGAGGCCCAGGCCGCGGTCAAGCTGGCCGAGGCCAATCTCGGCAAGGACCAGGCCCAGCTCACCAATGCCAAGCGCGAGCTCGATCGCTTGACGCCGCTCGCCGCCAAGAACTACACGACCCGCGCCGACTACGACACCGCGGTCACCAATGTCGCGACCCTGCAGGCCTCGATCGCCGCCGACCA
>DATKNM010000078.1:0-14939 GCA_035541335.1 Binatia bacterium | reverse complement strand
TATCACGGCAATACGCTGGGAACGCTGGCGCTCGGCGAGGACGTGAACCGCCGCGCGCCCTACGAGGCGCTGCTGGCCCCGGTCGAGCACATCTCGCCCTGCTACGAATATCGCGGCCGCCGCGCCGACGAGAGTGCGGAGCAATACGGCGTCCGCATTGCCGACGAGCTCGACGCGGCGATCCTGCGCCTCGGCGCCGAGAATGTCGCCGCCTTCATCTGCGAGCCGGTGACCGGTGCCAGCCTCGGCGCCGCGCCGCCGGTGCCCGGATACCTGAAGCGCCTGCGCGAAATCTGCGACCGGCACGGCGTGCTGCTGATCTTCGACGAGGTCATGTGCGGCATGGGCCGCACCGGCCACATGTATGCCTGCAATGCCGACGGCGTCGCGCCCGACATTCTCACCATGGCGAAGGGCCTGGGCGGCGGCTACGCCCCGATCGGCGCCTATCTCGCGTCGGCGAAGATCTGCGCCGCCATCGAGGCCGGGTCCGGGGTGCTGAAGCATGGCACCACCTATTCCGGTCACACGCTCTCCTGCGCGGCGGCGTTGGCGGTGCAGGAGGCGATCGCGGAAGAGGGGCTGCTGGAGAATGTGCGACATCGTGGCGCGGAGCTCCGGGCGCGCATCGAGGAGGCGTTCGGCCAGCATCCCCATGTCGGCGACGTACGCGGTCGCGGCCTCTTCCTCGGCCTCGAGCTGGTCGCCGACCGCGAGACCAAGGCGAGCTTCGATCCGGCGCGCAAGACCTGGCTCCGCCTGCGTGAGGCGGCGCTCGGCAAGGGCTTGATTTGCTATCCTTCCGGGGGCTGCGTCGACGGCCGGCAGGGCGATCACGTGATCCTCGCGCCGCCCTACAATCTGACCGCGCCGCAGGTCGATGAGATCGTCGACAAGCTCGGCGCGGCTCTCGCCGAAGCGGTGGCTTAGCGGCGCATTTGACCGGCTTTCACGGGATGGAACCGTCGTCAATTTTTCCTTAATTACCAGTTCGTTATCGTGTTGGTGTGTCGATTCCCAATCGACGCTGGTAGGAACACGCGGTAGATTTAATGCACAGCAGGTTAGGAACGAGGGGCGACCATGGCCGGCATGCTGACTGAAGCGGACGTGCAGCGGCTGATGCAAAGCCCGTCGGGCGACGTGCGCGCCGACACGGCGGAGAAGGTGGCTCAAGCCTTCGATGCCGGCAAGCTCACCGCGACGGAGCGCGAGCTCGCCGAAGCGATCTTCCGCGTCATGATGAAGGACGTCGAGGTGATGGTGCGCGAGGCGCTCTCGCGGAACCTGAAGGCGAACGCCGACCTGCCCAAGGACGTCGCCCTCAGCCTCGCGAAGGACGTGGAATCCGTCTCGCTTCCGATGCTGGAATTCTCCAGGGTCCTCAGCGACACCGACCTGATCGATATCGTGCGCAGCGCCGGGGCCGACAAGCAGGCGGCGATCGCGCGCCGCCCCGAGGTCTCGACCGCCGTGGCGGAGGCGCTGGTCGATCACGGCCGTACCGCCGGCGTGGTGGCGGCCCTGGTGGCCAATCCGGGAGCGAAGCTCAACGAGCCGCTGATCAACAAGGTGATGGAGAAGCATGGCGCCGATGTTGGCGTGAAGAACACCCTTGCTTATCGCTCGGACCTGCCGCTGGGGATCAGCGAGCGCCTGGTGGCGGCGGTCTCGGAATCGCTCCGCGACTACCTCCTGACCAAACGCGAGCTCTCGCCCGACCAGGCCGCGGATCTCGTCATGCAGGCCCGCGAGCGGGCGACCGTGGCGCTGCTGCCGCCGGGCTCCAAGGGCGCCGACGTGATGGATCTGGTCCGCCAACTACGCGATCATCAGCGTCTGACACCGAGCCTGGTTCTCCGGGCGCTCTGCCTCGGCGACCTCGGTTTCTTCGAGGCGGCGCTCGCCGTCCTCTCCAACACCACGATCGTCAACGCCCGCGCCCTGATCCATGACGAGGGCAAGCTGGGACTTCAGTCACTCTATTCCCGCACCAGCCTGCCGACCGCGCTCTTCCCCGCCTTCCGCGTTGCCTTCGATATGGTCCGCTCCACCGAATATGACGGTGGAGACAACGACCGCGAGCGCTTCGCCTCCAAGGTCATCGAGCGTGTCCTTACTCAGTATGAGGATATGGACGCCGAGAACCTGGACTATCTCCTGAAGAAGCTGCGCCAACTCGCGGCGTAATGGCGATCAGGACACCCGCCGTCCCGCTTCGGCTTGGCCTTTGGACCGAAGTGGGAATCGTCACGCAATTGCAAGTATTTTACGAAAAATAACCCTTTGTTAAGACGGTTGGGTGACAATATTAGGGTAAGTCACCGAGTCGACTTCCCCGGTGTGCGGGACAAAAAAGGGGCGTCTCGTCCGGGACTTGAGTGGCGTAATACTGGGATGAAGTGCCAATGCTGAGTTCATTTGGAATCTCGGAATGGGTGGCCGCCCTGATCACTTGCTGGTTGGCCGTCCAACTGCCGCTGGGCATCCTCGTCGGATTCTATCTCCGTCGCAGTGCCGTCTTGGTGGCGGTGCAAGCCTCGCCGGCCATGACCTATCGCGGCAACGGCTGGGTAGAGTTCCTGCACCCGGCCACGCCCTCGGCTCGCTGAGCCGCGTGCGCTGACCGTCGGGTCCGTGCTGCTTGCGCACGGCTTAACTGCGGTCCGACCCCCGACAGTGTGACTTCAAAAGAAACCGCTTAACGCTGCCGATGTGACTTGGCGGCGCGATCGTCTGCGCCTGGCCCCTGCGGATTCGCCCCTGCCGCGCTCCGACCAAATCCTTCCGATCGCCGGATTTTCCGAAGACGCTTGACACATCTGCGTGCCCGGTGTTTCAGTGCGCCAATTGGAACGTTCCAACCACGGACGGTCCAAATTAGAAAAAATCGGTCAAAAGAAAAATGAAGAAATTGCGGGCAGGGCTGGTCGGCGCGGGATTGGTGGGGCAGGCGGAGCACGCCTTCTATCTCTGGGAGGATCGCGACCGCTTCGATTTCGTCGGCCTGGCGGATGCCTCCGCGGCGGTCCGTGCCGGCCTGGGCGCGCGCTACGGAATTCCCGAGCTCCACGCCGACCTGCCGAGCCTGATCAAAGCGGCGAAGCTCGACGCGCTGGTGATCGCGGCACCCGATCCCTTCCACCCCGACCTCGCGGCGACCGCGCTCGAAGCCGGGCTCCATGTGCTCTGCGAGAAGCCGCTGGCGCTGACCCTGAGCGGCTGCGACAAGATCAAGGCCGCGCGCGACAAGTCCGGCAAGGTGCTGCAGGTCGCGTACATGAAGCGGCACGACCCCGCCTACAAGAAGGCGCTGGAGCTGCTGCCGAAGAAGCTCGAGGAGGTGAAGCTGATCTCGGTCGAGGTCAACGATCCCGACCAGGATCCCTTCGTCGCCCATCTGCCGATGGTCTCCCCGGGCGATCTCCCGGCGGCGCTGCGCGAGCAGTTCCGTACCGCCAACGCGGCGCAGTTGAAGGAATCCGCCGGCAAGGAGCCGAGCGAGGCGGCGGCGCGCGCCCTCGGCGGCGGCTTCCTCTCGTCGCTGGTGCATGACATCGGCGTCATCCACGGCATGCTGGCGCATTTCGGGGCCGAGCTGCCGGCCGAGGCGGCGCATGGCGCGGTCTTCGACGGCGGCCGCGGCGTGCAGCTCGCCTTCGGCCTGCCCGGCGGGGGGCGGGTGGCGATGACCCACCTCAATCTCCCCGGCGTGCCCGACTACACCGAGCGCGTGACGGTCTATTGCACCGACCGGATCGTGGAGCTGGTGTTCCCGTCGCCCTATCTGCGTCACTTCCCGACCAAGCTCACCTTGCGGAAGGCCAGTGGTGAACCGGGGGGCAACAAGGCGCTGGAGACCCACGAGTTCCGCGTGAGCTACGAAGAGGCTTTCCGCGAGCAGCTGCGGTCGTTCCACGCCGCCGCCACCGGCGCGGCGCCGGTCGCGACGCCGCTGGAGCAGGCGCGGCGCGATGTCGAGTTCCTGATCTCCGCTTCGCGCAAGGCGGCGGCATGATCCGGCCGCGCGCCCTCGCCGAAAAGGAGGCGGCCTCGTGACCACGCTGATGGACGTTGCCGAGCGGGCGGGAGTCTCCAAGTCCACGGTCTCCAACGTGATCCGTGGCACGGCCATGGTGGCCGAGGAGACCCGGCTCCGGGTCGAACGCGCCATCGCCGAGACCGGATATCACCCGAACGCCATCGCCCGTTCGCTGAAGGCGCGCACCAGCTCCGCCATCGGCATCGTGGTGCCCGACTTGACCAATCCCTTCTATGCCCAGCTCGCGGTCGGCGTCGAGCGCGCGGCCAACGCACTCGGCTACGCGGTGCTGACGGCACACACCGAATGCCTGCCGGCCACCGAGGACGAGGCGGCCCGCGCCTGGATCGAGCGGCGCGTGGACGGTGTCATCATCGGCGGCATGTCGCTGGCCTCGACCCTGCCGAAGGCGCTGCTCGACCGCGATATCCCGGTCGTACTGGCATCCTTGGGCGAGTTCGACGATCCCCGCCTCGGGGTGATCGACCATGACGACGTCGCCGCCATGGAGGCGATCGTCGAGCATCTCTACAGCCTCGGCCACCGCCGCCTCGCCTTCGTCTCCGATCACCTGCGCGAGCATGCCGGCGAGCGGCGCTATCTCGGCTTCAAGAAGGCGTTGAAGAAGCGCCGCCTGATGCCGATTGCGATCGACGACGGCGCCACCGCCGTGGTCGCGCACAACGACATGCAGGCGATCGCCACCATCGACCGGCTGGAGCGCCGCGGCCTCAAGGTCCCCGACGACGTCTCGGTGGTCGGCTTCGACGACGTGCCGCTGGCGGCGCATAACCGCATCCAGCTGACCACGGTTCGCTCCGACGCCGTGGAGATGAGCCGCCGCGCGGTCGATCTCGTGGTCGGCGCTGCGCGCGACGGACGCTCGGTCTCCCACCGCGAGCTGCTCGATGTCTCGCTGGTGGTGCGCGCGACCACCGGGAGGCCGCCACTATGAGCGGCGTCCGCTACGAGGGGATCGAGAAGCGGTTCGAGGCCTTCACCGCGCTGCACTCCCTCGACCTCAGCATTCCCGACCGCACCTTCCTGGCGCTGCTCGGGCCCTCGGGCTGCGGCAAGACCACGGCGCTCCGCATCCTCGCCGGCCTCGAGCTGCCGAGCGCGGGAAAGGTGCTGATCGGCGACCGCGACGTGACGCGGCTGCAGCCGCGCGACCGCGACGTCGCCATGGTGTTCCAGTCCTACGCGCTCTATCCGCACATGACGATCGCCGAGAACATCGGTTATCCGCTCTGGATCCGGAAGGTCGATGCCGGAGAACGGGCGAAGAAGATCTCCGAGGTGGCGCAGGCGCTGGAGATCGACCCGCTGCTCGACCGCCACCCGCGGCAGCTTTCCGGCGGCCAGCGGCAGCGCGTCGCGCTGGCCCGGGCGATCGTGCGTGATCCCGCCGCCTTCCTGATGGACGAGCCGCTGTCCAACCTCGATGCCCGCCTCAGGCTTTCCATGCGCGGCGAGATCAAGCGGCTCTGCCATCGATTGGGCGCCACCACGATCTATGTGACCCACGACCAGGCCGAGGCCCTGACCATGGCCGACCTGGTCGCGGTGATGCGCCAGGGCGAGTTGCAGCAGCTCGCCCCGCCGCACGACATCTATGACCGGCCGGCCAATCGCTTCGTGGCGCTCTTCGTCGGCAATCCGCCGATGAACGTCCTCAAGGGCGAGGTCGACCAAGGGGGCGTGCATGTCGCCGGTGCGACGCTGCCGCTCGATCCGGCGCGGCTCGGCGCCTGCCTGGCTTCCGGCATCACCGAGATCGGCATCCGGCCGGAAGACATCCGCCTGGCGGAAGCCGGGCGACCCGGCGCGCTCAACGGCGAGGTCTACGTCGTCGAGCCGATGGGCAACGAGACGCTGGTCGACGTGCGCGTCGGCGACCAGCGCCTCACTCTGCGTGCGAGCCGCGGGTTCACCGCACCGATCGGCTCGGCGGTTGGCGTGACGTTCGATACCGCGGACGCGTGCTTCTTCGACGAGACCGGTTCTACACGTGTGCATCGCGCACGAAACAAGGGAGGGTAACAATGTCTGGCACAAAGAAATCAATCAGCCGCCGGAAAGTCCTGAAAGCCGGCGCCGCCGGCCTCGCGGTCGGCTCCGGCCTGATGACGTCCCTGGTGAAGACCACCCCGGCGCGCGCCGCCGGCGGCAAGGTGATCATCGGGGCCTTCGCGGATGGCGGCCTGACGCCGTTCAAGGAGAAGATCATCCCGCTCGCCAAGGAGAAGGGCTTCGACATCACGTTCCTCGAGGACGAGTACGGTGTCACGCTGGAGAAGTTCTTCACCGATGCCCAGAACAAGGCCGGGCAGTACGACGTTTATTTCCTCGACGATCCCTGGGTGCCGCAGTTCGGCGCCGCGGACGTGCTGGAGGACCTGGGTGCCGGCGGGATCGACGGCAACAGCAAGGACTGGATCGGCTCCATGATCGACATGGGCTTCTGGCCGCCGCGCCAAGGCCCGCGCGTGAAGGGCTTCGAGAGCGCCGAGCCGAAGCTGATCTGCGTCCCCGTGGTCGGCGACCTGCAGACCATGACCTATCGCAACGACGTCTACGGCAAGGACGGCCCGGCGACCTGGGATGAGGTCATCGCCAAGGGCAAGGAAGGGGTCGCGGCCGGCAAGATCAAGTATCCGGTGGTGTTCCGCGGCGTCTCCGGCAACCCGATCGTCACCTCCTGGTATCCGATCTTCCTCTCCTACGGCGGCGATTTCTTCGACGACAAGTGGAACGTCACCTTCAATTCCGAGGCGGGCAAGGCCTCGGCCGACTTCTTCGTCGGCACCATGAAGGCGAACACCGCGCCGGGCGTCGTCGAGTTCGACAGCGACCAGGAGGGTGCGGCGATCCTCGGCGGCGATGCCGGCTGCATCATCCAGTACACCGGCAACGCGCTCAAAGCCGACGATCCGACGCAGACCAAGGTCGCCGGAAAGCTCGACTTCGGCGTGGTGCCGAAGCAGGTGAAGGCCATCTCGCAGATGGGCATCTTCATCTCGGGCGTCGCGAAGTCGGCTCCGAACAAGCAGAACGCGATCGACTTCCTGAAGTGGTACACCAGCGCCGAGATCCAGCAGAAGCTCGCGGAAGCGGGCTCGGTGCCGGTGACGCGTTCCGGCTTCGGCGTCTCGGATCCGGGCAACCGCCTGATCCCGGTCTGCCTGAAGCAGCTCGACGCCGGTTCGCTGCCGCGGCCGCGCACGCCGGATTGGGCCAAGGTCGAGGAGCTCCTTGGCATCGAGCTCAACAAGGCGCTGCAGGCGGGCTCCGGCGGCGGTGCGGCGCTCGACAACGCCGCGAAGCAGGTGACCGCCTACCTCACCCAGGCCGGCTACTACAAGTAAGGCCTGGTTGATGACCGACGCGGTCAAGCTCGCAGCGGGCTTGCGGCGGAAGGAACGGCTGCAGGGGGCGGGGCTCGATCTGGCCCTGCCCTACCTGCTGCTCGCCCCGGCCGTTCTCATCGTGCTCTGCGTGCTGGTCTACCCCTTGTGGGACGGCCTGCGCGCGAGCGCGATGTTCTATCGCTACGGCAAGCCGATCTCCTTCGTCGGCTTCGACAACTACATCCAGCTCTGGACCGACCCGCAGTACCTGAACTCGCTCTGGGTCACGGTCCGCTTCGTGTTCTTCGCGGTGGCATTCGAGACCGTGCTCGGCCTCTCGCTGGCGCTGTTCTGCCTGCGCGAGTTCCACGGCATCCGGCTCTTAAGGACGATCCTGATCATCCCGATGGTGATCACGCCGGTCGTGGTCGCGATCGTGTTCCGCCTGATCTATGCCAGCGACGCCGGCATGCTGACCGCCTTCTCCGAGGCGATGGGCGGCGGCCAGGTGCAGATCCTCGGCGATCCCCTGAAGGCCTTCATCGGTCTCGTCGCGCTCGACGTCTGGGAATGGACGCCGCTCATGTTCCTGATCCTGCTCGCCGGGCTGCAGAGCCTGCCGCAGGAGCCGTTCGAGGCGGCGCGCGTGGACGGGGCGGGGCCCTGGCGCACCTTCGTCGATCACACCCTGCCGATGCTGCGCCCGGTGCTGGCGATCGCGATCGTGCTCCGCACCATCGACGCCTTCGGCACCTTCGACCAGGTCTTCGTCCTGACCCATGGCGGCCCCGGCGAGGCGACCAAGCTCATCTCGATCTTCGGCTACGACACCTCGTTCAAGTTCCAGCAGACCGGCTACGCCGCGGCGCTCTTCGTCACCATCGGCCTCATCATCCTCGCCTTCGCGCTCTTCGCGGTCCGGATGCTGAAGCGGGCAGGGCCGGAATGACCCCCAACTGGAAGGTCTCCCTCGCCCGCGCGGTGGTCGTGCTGCTGCTGCTGGTGATCGTGCTGCTGCCGATCTATTGGATGGTCGCGGCATCGTTCAAGTCGAACCAGGAGATCACCCAGGACGCGACCCTCTATCCCCATGTCTGGACCATCCAGAACTATGTGCATCTCTTCTCGGAGAAGGAGTTCGGCGCCTACCTGCGGAACTCGCTGATCGTGACCATCGTCTCCGTCACCCTGGCGCTGGTCGCGGGCTCGCTCGGCGCCTATGCGATCGCCCGCTTCCACCTGAAATATCGCCTGGAGCGGAAGATCGGCCTCTCGCTCCTGACGCTGCGGATCGTGCCGCCGGTGGTGATCCTGATCCCGGTCTATCTCCTGATGCTGAGCCTGCATCTCCTCGACACCTGGCTCGGCCTCATCATCACCTACACCGCCTTCAACATCACCTTCTGCGTCTGGATGATGGAGAGCTTCTTCCGCGAGATCCCGGTCGATCTCGAGGAGGCGGCGATGGTGGACGGCGACTCCCGTTTCAACGCCTTCCGCCGCATCGCCCTGCCGCTGGCCGCACCCGGCCTCGCCGCGACCGCGATCTTCGCCGTCATCGTCACCTTCAACGAGTTCCTGTTCGCCCTGGCACTCACCGCGACCCCGGGCTCGATGACCATGCCACGCGGCACCGCGACCCTGATCGGCCGCATCGACACCGACTGGGCCTCGATGTCCGCCGCCGGCGTGCTCGGCGCCCTGCCGATCGTGGTCTTTGCGCTCCTGGTGCAGCGCCATCTGGTGCGCGGCCTCACCATGGGCGCGGTGAAATAGCGGGCGTCACGTCCCCGCGTCGATCTGCATCATCCACTGGAACGCCGGCCGCGCGGTGATGCGGGCGCAATAGTCCTTCAGCACCGGTGTCTCGGTCATCACCTTGAACATCAGCATGAAGTTGATGCCGCCGCCGAGCATGACGTCCACGACGGAGAAATCGTCGCCGAGGAAGTAGCGGTTCTCCGCGAGATGCCGGTTGAACAAGGCCTCGACCTCGTCCGGCGTCGCCCAGCCCATGGCCCCGTACATGTGGTTGATACCGAGCCGGCGCTCCATCATGGCCGGCTCCATCACGCCCGGCCGATAGGCCAGCCACGAGAGCAGCGGCCCGCGCTTTGGGTCGCCGATGCGCGGCCCGAGCTTCGCTTCCGGGAAGAGATCGGTGAGATAGAGCGCAATGGCGCTGCTCTCGAAGATGAGCGCGCCGTCGTGGATCAGCGCCGGCACCTTGCCGTGGGGATGCGGGTTGGCCGGGTCGACCGCGCCGCTGCCGTCGACGCTCCTGATGGTCACGAGCCTGACCTCATAGGGCGCGCCGATCTTCTCCAGCAGCCAGAGGATGCTGCCGGAGCGGCTCTTTGCTCTATGGATGAGGGTGAGCATGTCTTCTCCCGTCACTTCTTGAGGCGCGGTTTCTCGATCCCCGCCATGGTGCAGAGCACGTCCACCATCGAGGAGAAGTCCTGGCCGCCGAAGCCGCTGGCCCGCGCGGCGCTGAAGGCCTCGCGGGCGGCGGCTGCCAGCGGCATCGGCACCTTCGCGGCATTGGCGGCATCGACGATCAGGCTCAAATCCTTGTGCGCAAGGTCGATGGTGAAGCCGGGGGCGACGTCGCCCTTCAGCACCTTGTTCGGCCAGTTGAGCTTCAGCTGGCCGTTGGTCGCGGTGGTGCCGTGCAGCACCTCCAGGGTCTTCTCGAGATCGAGGCCGAAGCGCTGGGAGAGCGCCAGGGCTTCGGCGTTCATCTGGCAGAGGGAGACGGCGATGAAGTTGTTGACGAGCTTGGTGCGCGTGCCGCTGCCGACCGGGCCGCAATGATGGATCGTTGTGCCCATCGCCTCCAGCAGCGGCTTCACCCGGGCGAAGTCCTGCGGCGTCCCGCCGACCATGAAGAGGGATTCGCCGCGATCGGCATGCTCGGCGAGGCGCCCGACCGGGGCATCGACGAAGCCCAATCCCTTCGCCGCCGCGGCCCGCGCCAGCGTATCCGTGGCCTCCGGGCTGACCGTGCTCATGTCCATGACGAGGCCGCCGCGCCGCGCATGGTCGAGCACGCCGTCGTGTCCGGCGACGATCTCGGTGACGATCGCCGAGTTCGGCAGCATGGTGACGACCACGTCGGATTCCGCCGCCACCTGCGCCGCGGATTCGGCGCCGCGGCATTGCAGCGCCTCCAACGCGGCCACGGCGGCGCGGTTGACGTCGTGGACGACCAGGCGGAACCCCTTGCGACAGAGGTTGGAAGCCATGGGCCGGCCCATCCTCCCCAGCCCGATGAAGCCGATCGTCTCCATGGCGTTGTTCCAGTCTAGTTGTGACGTTATCGGATGATGAAGGGGTTGGCGGTCTTGCCGATCGTGTCGATCCAGACGGTCTTGGTCTGGAGATAGGCGTCGATCGCGTCCTGGCCGCTCTCGCGGCCGATGCCGCTGCGCTTGTAACCGCCGAACGGGGCCATGTAGCTGACCGCGCGATAGGTGTTGACCCAGACCGTGCCGGCCTCCAGCGCGGCGCTGCCGCGGAGAGCCCGGCCCATGTCCGCGGTCCAGAGCCCGGCAGCGAGGCCGTAGGGGCTGTCATTGGCGATGGCGTAGGCCTCCTCCTCGTCATCGAAGGGGATGACGGAGAGGATCGGGCCGAACACCTCCTCGCGGGCGATGCGCATGTCGTTGCGCACATTGGTGAAGACGGTGGGCTGGACGAACCAGCCCTCGCCGAGCGCGGCATTGTCCGGCCGGCCGCCACCGAGCACGCAGGAGGCACCGTCCTTGCGGGCGATGTCGATATAGCCCAGCACCTTGTCGCGCTGGGCGAGGGTGGTGATCGGTCCAACCTGGGTCTCGGCATTCGAGGGATCGCCCATGCGCGCGGTGCGGCCGAGCTCGACCAACCCCGCGACCACGCGGTCGTGGACCTTGCGCTCCACCAGCAGGCGCGAGCCCGCGATGCAGGTCTGGCCGGTGGCGGCGAAGATGCCGGAGACGGCGCCGTTGATGGCACTCTCGATATTGGCGTCGGCGAAGACGATGTTGGCCGACTTGCCGCCCAATTCCAGCGTCACCGATTTCAGGTTGGCCGCGACCGCGCCATAGACCGCGAGCCCGCCGACCTCGCCGCCGGTGAAGGCGACCTTGGCGACCTGCGGATGCGAGACCAGCGGCATCCCGGCCTCCGCCGGGAATCCAGTGACGGTGTTGACCACGCCCTCGGGAAAGCCGGCCTCGGCGAAGAGAGCGGCAAAGGCGAGGGTGGAGCAGGAGGCGTGCTCGGAGGGCTTGATCACCACGGTGTTGCCGGCGGCGAGCAGCGGCGCCAGTTTCCAGGTCAGCAGCAGCAGCGGCGAGTTCCAGGGCACGATCGCCGCGATCACGCCCAGCGGCTCGCGGCGGGTGAAGGCGAACATGCCGGGTCGGTCGATCGGCAGCACGGCGCCCTCGATCTTGTCCGCGAGACCGCCGAAATAGCGATACCATTCGGGCGCATAGCGGAGCTGCGCCGTCATCTCGCTGATGAGCTTGCCGTTGTCGCGGGTCTCGATCGCGGCGAGCCGCTCGGCATTGGCGGCCAGCAGGTCGGCGAAGCGCACCAGCAGCTTGCCGCGCGCCGTCGGCGTCATGCCGCGCCAGGGGCCGCGGAAGGCTTGCGCCGCCGCATTGACGGCGGCGTCGACATCGACGGCGGTGCAGCGTGGCACCAGCGCCCAGGGCTTGCCGGTATAGGGGTCGAAGCTCTCGAACTCCGTCGCGGCGGTGCGCGGTGTGCCGGCGACGATGTTGGCGAAGCGGGTGAGGGTCGCGGTCATGCCTCGACCTATCCGGCCGCGAAGCCGAGATGGGCGCGGAAGCGGTTCTTGATGAAGACCGCATCCCGTGACGGCATGGAGCGCGGCGGACTGTCCGCCGCGACTTTGATCACGTAGAAGCGCGGGCCCTCTGCGGGTTCGTTCAGCGTCGGCGCGATGGCGGCGATCTCGGCTTCGTTGCGGAGCGTGGCTGCTGCGGCGAAGCCGGCGGCAGCAGCCACGGCGGCGAGGTCGATGCCGCGGCCGGTATGGCTCACCTGCATGCCGGTCTCGCCGTAGTGCTGGTTGTCGATGACGGCGATGGCGAGGTTGCGCGGTCCGGCGGCGGCGATGGTCGCGAGGCTGCCGAAGGCCATCAGCTGCTCGCCGTCGCCGGTGACGACGAGCACGCGGCGTTTGGGCTGCGCCTGGGCGAGGCCGAGTCCGACCAGCGCCGCACCGCCCATCGCGCCCCAGAGATAGTAGTTGTCGTCGCGGTCGCCGGCGGCATGCACGTCGTAGGTGGGCGAGCCGAGCCCGGTCACGACCAGCAGATCCTTGCGCGGCGCAAGCAAAGCGGCGACGGCGGCACGGCGGGAGAGGGTGGAGGATGTGCTCATCGGCGTCACCACTTCTTCCGCCCGAGCAGGCGTTGCCCGATCAGCACCGCGACCTGCTGGTCCGAGTCATAGGCGAGCGCCGCTGCGGCGCCGACCGTCTCGACCAGCAATGCCGGTTCGTCGGCGCGCATCACGCGGATCCCGATCGCCTCCAGGGCGGGCTGGGTGGCGCGTCCCATCGGCACCTGCCAGGGATTGAACTCGGCCCATTCGCCGCGCATGGTCACCAGCATCAGCAGCGGGAACCGGCCCATCACCGGGAGCGACAGCATGTTGATGCAGTTGCCGGCGCCGCTCGATTGCATGAGTAGCACGCTGCGCTGCCCGCCGAGCCAGGCGCCGGCGGCGATGGCGACGCCTTCCTCCTCGGTGGTGAGGACGGTCGCGGCGACCTCGGAATCGGCCAGGAACAGGTCTATGAGCGCGGTGTGCCCGGCATCGGGCACATAGGCGGCCTGGCGCACCTCCGCCGCCTTCAGGGTGCGATAGACCTCCGCCGGCCAGGTGGTGGCGGAATCCCGGGTTCCCTCGGCCATGTTTCTCCTTCGGGGCCTTGCGGCGAGCCGATATAGTGACCGCCGACCAGGGGATGGAACCACGGCCCATGCGCGACCGGCAAGCTGGCAAAAGCGAGGAGGTGGACCCGACGGGCGCGCTGTGTCGCTTCGTGGCGGGGCTCACGCTGCCCGATGTTCCGCCGCAGGTGGCCCGCTTCGCCAAGGGCCTGCTGATCGACTGGCTGGGCTCGGCGCTCGCCGGCAAGGGGGCGGCGCAGGTCGACGCGATCGCGCATTTTGTCGAACGGATGGGGCCGGCGGACGGCCCCAGCACCATCGTCACCAGCCGCCGGCGCAGCTCGCCCTATTTCGCCGCGATGATCAACGCCGCGGCCTCGCATGTGGTCGAGCAGGACGACGTGCACAACGGATCGGTCTTTCATCCGGCGACCGTGGTCTTCCCGCCGGTGCTCGCGGTGGCGGAGGCCGAGGGCAAGACCGGGGCGGAGATCCTGACCGCCGCCATCGCCGGCTATGAGGTCGGCATCCGTGTCGGCGAATTCCTCGGCCGCTCGCACTACGAAGTCTTCCACACGACTGGCACGGCGGGAACGATTGCCGCGGCGGCGGCGGTTGGCAAGCTGCTCGGCCTCGATGCCGCGGCGCTCCGCCACGCGATCGGCTCGGCGGGGACCCAGGCCGCCGGCCTCTGGGAGTTCCTGCGCGACGCCGCGGATTCGAAGCAGTTGCACACGGCGAAGGCCGCCAGCGATGGCATGATGGCGGCCTATCTCGCCCGCGACGGGTTCAAAGGTGCGGCGCGGATCCTCGACGGCGCGCAAGGCATGGCGGCCGGCATGTCGCGCGATGCCGATCCCGCGCGGTTGGTCGATGGCTTGGGCACGCGCTGGGCGACGGCGGAGACCTCGTTCAAGTGGCACGCCGCCTGTCGCCACACCCATCCCGCCGCCGATGCGCTGCAGCTCCTGATGCAGCGTGAAGGTATCGGGGCCGATGAGATCGCCGAGGTGGTGGCGGAAGTGCATCAGGCCGCGATCGACGTGCTCGGCGCCGTCGACGTGCCTCGGACCGTGCACCAGGCGAAGTTCTCCATGGGCAGCGTGCTCGGGCTGATCGCCGTCCATGGCGTCGCCGATCTCGATGCGTTCGAGCGACATGCGCTCACCGATCCCGCCGTCGCCGCGTTCCGCGCGAAGGTGCGCATGGCGCGCGATCCGGAGGTCGACGCGGCCTATCCCAGGCGCTGGATCGGCAAGGTCAAGGCGCGCACCGCCGACGGCCGCTGGCATGCCGCCAGGGTGGACGAGCCGAAGGGCGATCCCGGCAACACGCTGACGCAAGCGGAGATCGAAGCGAAGGCGATCCGCCTTGCAGGCTTCCGCGGCGGCGCCTCGCCGGGTGAGATGAAGGCGGCGATCGCCCGCATATGGACCCTCGAGACCCTGAACGATCCCGCCATCCTGCCGCGGTGATTGCGGTCAATTCACAGCCGGTTCTGCCCAATCCGCCCTGTGCGGATCGTCACTGCGCGCCCTGAACGCGCACACCGGACCCTCCGACGGAATTCCCAGATGCCCGTTCATGAGGAGGTTTCGATGGCACGCATCCATTCCAAACCGCTCGTCACCA
>DATKNM010000077.1:0-5365 GCA_035541335.1 Binatia bacterium | reverse complement strand
CGAGCCGGTGGCATCCTCGACCACGGCGACGCGATATCCGGCGGCCGCGAGGCCGAGCGCCGAATGGGCGATGCAGACATCGGTCTCCAGCCCGACCAGCACGCACTCGCGGCGTCCGGTCGCCTCCACGGCGGCGCGGATCTCCGCCTGGCCCATGAGGCCGAAGACCATCTTGTCGAAGACCGTTGTCCCTTCCGGCAGCAGCGCCATGAGTTCCGGCACCAATGGTCCGTCCGAGGCCACATCCTCGGCGGTGGCGACGATCGGGATGCCGAGGCCGCGGGCGACACGCATCAGCCAACCGATGCGCGCCACCAGCGGCGCCGGCTGGCCGGCCGGCAGCTTCTTCAGGAAATACTCCTGCACGTCGATCACCAGCAGGCAGGACCGGTCGCGATGGAACAGAAGATCCCGGCTCATCGGGTCGATCATCCGGAAACCTTCAGTGCTTGATCGCCTGCACCACGTTCACCTTTACGGTGGTCTCACCCAGCGCCTTGCAGGCCTCCAGCCGGTGCAAGCCGCTGACCAGCACGTAGCGGGTCTTGTCCGGCCGGACCAGGATCGGCGATTGCAACCCGACCTCGGCGATGCTCTCGGCGATCGCCTGGACCTTCGCGGCATCGATCGGCCCGCGTTTCGCCGCCGGCACGTAGATCTGATCGATCTTGATGACGACGTCCTTCATCTCGCCTCCCGCTTCGACCGGACGACACTAGCACCGGTGCAAGATGGCCGTCATCCGCCGAGGCTGACGCCGATGGCGCGCCCAATGGCATAGGTGACGCCGGCGGCGGCGAGGCCGATCGCGAGCTGGCGCAGGCCGGAGAACATGAGGCCGCGGCCGGTGAAGAGGCTGGTGCCGGCGCCGATCGCGAAGAGGGCGGCGGCGCTGAAAGCGACCCCAGTCCAGATCGCGGCATCGCCGGAGAGGAAGAAGAAGCCCAGCACCGGAAAGATCGCGCCCAGTGCGAACAGGCAGAACGACGAGCCCGCAGCGGTCCAGGCGGAACCGCCGAGCTCGTCGGGATCGATGCCGAGCTCCTCTCGCGCCAGGGTGTCGAGCGCGGTCTCCTTGTTGGAGATGAGTTGATCGGCGAGCGCCTTCGCCTGGGCTTCAGGCAGGCCCTTCGCTTGATAGATCAGCTTCAGCTCCTCTTTCTCCTCGTCGGGCGCCAGCTCCAGCTCCTCGGCCTCGGTCGCGATCTGCGACTGATAGAGCTCGCGGGAGCTGGTGACCGAGAGCCACTCGCCCATCGCCATCGAGCAGGCGCCGGCGACGAGGCCGGCAAGGCCGGTCACCAGCAGGACATGGCTGTCCGCCGCGGCGCCGGCGACGCCGGTGATGAGACTCAAGTTCGAAACGAGACCGTCATTGGCGCCGAGCACCGCGGCGCGGAGCGCATTGCCGCCGGCGCGATGCCGCCCCTCGATGCGCCCCAGGGTCGAGCCCGGCAACCCGCCCTGCTTGCCGCCGGCGATCGCCTCCAGGATCCGGGCATGGCTGCGCTCGGCCTGGGGCAGGCCGCCGGCGACGGCTTCCGGCTGCGTGTCGTATTGGCCGCTGTCGGCATGCTCCAGCGTGTTGATCACCGGCAGCACGAGCTCGGGGCCGAAGCGCCGCGCGAGGAAGGCGAGCGTGCGGGTGCGCCAGCCGGGCTTCAGCGGGCCGGCGCGCTTGCCGAGCTTCGCCAGCTGGCGACGCCAGAGATCGGCATGCGCCTCCTCGACCGCGGCGAGGCGGCGATAGACCTCGGCGATCTGCGGATTGGCCTCGACCTCGGCCAAGGTGCGGTAGAGCTGGGCACCGTCGACCTCGCCCTGGAGATTGGCGAGATAGCGCGCGGCCTGGGCGCCCGCACTCTCTGGCGCCTTCGCGCCCGCGGTCTCCGTCCTTCGTTCACCGTCGCTCATCGACCGCCCTTCTCAGCGCTGTGCCTCGTCGAGGATCCAGTCGCGGAACGCGCGGATCTTCCGCGCACCCTGCCGCGCCTCGGGGTAGACCAGCCAGTAAGACGTACCATCGGTCGCAACCAGATCGAAGGGCTGTACCAGACGGCCGGCGGCGATGTCAGCCTTGAAGAAAGCCGGCATCAGGATCGCGACGCCCTGCCCCGCGATCGCCGCGGTGCCGAGCAGCGACTGCACATCCAGCGAGACGTTGGAGGGCGCCGGTGGGGGCGGCTGCACGATGCCCGCCGTCTGGCACCAGAGCCGCCACCATTCATCATGGGCGTCGAGCCGCGGCGCCCTGAGGAGATCGGCAGGCTCGCGGAAGGGTCCATGGCGCTCGATGAAGTCCGGGGCGCAGAGCGCCGTGAAGGTGATCGGGATCAGCTGATGGGAGCGCAGGCCCGGCCAGACGCCGCGCCCGCCGCGCAGCCCGATGTCGAACTCCTCGCGGGTGAAGTCGACCGCGCGGCCGGAGAGCTCGATCCGCACCGCAATCTCTGGATGCGACTTCTGGAATCCGCCGAGCCGTGGCACCAGCCAGTTGGTGGCGAAGGTGTGGACCGCGCTGATCGCGAGCACGGAATCGTCCCGCTCGCGCATCTCGGCGAAGGCGGCGTGCAGGGTCTCGAAGGCCTCGGCGATGGCAGGGGCGAGGCGCCGACCCGCGTCGGATAGCTCGACGCGGCGCGTCAGGCGATGGAACAGCGGCTTGCCGACCCGATCCTCCAGCAGCTTCACCTGATAGCTCACCGCCGCCTGGGTCATGCCGAGCTCGGCCGCCGCCCGGGTGAAGCTCTGGTGCCGTGCCGCGGCCTCGAAGGCCCGGATCGCGGTCAGCGGCGGCAACAGCGACTGGAATTGCGGCTCCAGGTCCTTCGGCATCCGTTCTCCTTCGATCCATAAGGCAGCCTTATGCTCTTCCCCTGACAATCGCTTTGTCGGTCCCCGGTGTCGAGGCCATTTTCCCCGATACGGCATAAGCACAGCTAGGGCTTGGAGGAACGGAGCATGGCGCAATCACTGGAGATTCGACGGCAAAGCGGCGGCGGGACCTCGGGGATTCTGGCCGGTCTCCGCCGGATCTGGGCGCGACACGGTCCCGTCGAGCGGGCGACACGGCTCGATGTCGAGACGTGGCCGGACTACATGCTGAAAGATATCGGCCTGCCCGTGGCCGAGTATTCCGAACGTGGATGGGGACGGGACCGCATGATCGACCGGCTGCGATAGGCCCGCCCGACACCTCTTCCCCGATTTCGCGGAGAAGCGTAGATTGCTACCTTCGCGCGAGGAGAGGGTGAGGGTGCAATCTTTTCTCGATCCATCCGGAGTGAAAGCACGCTGGGCGACCGGCCTCACGGCGTTGCTGCTGCTCCAGGCCTGCGCCAGCGACGCGACCTTCCTGCGCAACGGCGGTGCGCAGCCGGATCCGCAGCAGCTGCAAGCAGATGCCTCCGCCTGCCGCGAGATCGGGCCGCTGGTCGCGGGCTTCTTCGGTGGCGCCGCCCTCGGCGCGGCCCAAGGCGCCATCATCGGTGCCTCCTCCGGTGGCGCGGATGTGGGTGCGATCGTCGGTGCCGGGGCCGGCGGGGTGATCGGCCTCGTCGCCGGCGCGGTCACCTCGGCCAGCGGCGACGGCTATGACCGTTGCATGGCGGAGAAGGGCTACACGCGCATTTCGATGCGCTAGCCGAGACGAAATCGGCTTTGATTCACATCAAATTCCACCCCCTCCTACACCCTGCGCTCCGACAGGTGGGGGAATAATTAATTCGGATCAGCGCTTTATAAAAATCTACATTTCACAAAAAAGAGCGTGCAATTCGGCGCCAGGAATATTTGGATTGACCCCTAGGAACGGCAGGGGGAGCCGCGATGTCTGGCAGAATCCGAATTTCCCAACGTGCAGCCGGGCTCTGTCCGCCCTCGGTCGGGCAACCGGCGGAAGGCGAGATCCGCCACTGGCAAGATGAGTTCTCCAAAGCCGCCCTGCCGCTGGGCGTCTTGCGCGCTATCCGGCACAACGCCGCGCTCTATCGCGAAGGCGATGCTTCCGATTGCGTCTACCGCGTGGTCAGCGGCGCGATCCGAACCTCGCGCCTGCTGCGGGACGGGCGGCGCCAGATCGTCGAGTTCTATCTGCCCTGCGATCTCATCGGGCTCGATTGGCAGAGCGAGCACGGCTTCACGGCGGAGGCCATCACCGACGCCACGGTGATGAGCTATCCCCGGGCGCAGCTCGAGGCCCTCAGCGAACAGATGCCGGCCGTCTGCAATCTGCTGCTGCACCTCCTCGCGCGGTCGCTGTTCACGACCCAGGAGCATCTGGTGATGCTCGGCAGACAGACGGCACGGGAGCGCATTGCCTGGCTTCTGTTGAGCATCATGCGGCGCACGAATTCGCAGCGGCAGGTGACACTCCCGATGCGCCGGATGGACATCGCCGACTATCTCGGCCTCACCATCGAGACCGTGTCCCGCGAATTGAGCGAGCTGAAGCGACGCGGCTACATCGATTTCGTATCCTGCTACGAGATCGTCGTGAAGAACAATGAGATGCTGCATCTCTTCGCGAACGGCGAGATCGATTGCCGAGATCCCATCGCTCGACCGGCCCCCTGTTACACCGGACCGGCTCGCCCTCGGAACGCCAAAGGTCCGGTCGCCAGGGGCCGACGCATACGACCCCGGCGGATCACGGAAGAGGCGGAATACGACCGCGTCTGAGTGCGGTTTATTCCCGGCCGACGTTTCAAAACCTTGCGAGTTGCACGACGAATGGAACCTGCCATGGTTGCCGTATCACGCGTGCAATCTCGAGGAGTCCCCGTGATGTCGCTGGAAGCCCGCCTCTCCGCCGCGCTCAGTCCGCTGGCGCCCTATCTGCTCAGCGTCCTGCGCCTCGTCGCCGGCCTGCTGTTCCTGGAGCATGGCCTGATGAAGCTCGTCGGCTTCCCCGCGCCGATGCGGGAGCCGGTCGCTCTCTTTTCCCTGTACGGCGCCGCCGGCACCATCGAGACCATCGGCGGGTTGCTGGTGGCGATCGGGCTCTTCACCCGGCCCGCGGCCTTCATCATGTCGGGCGAGATGGCCTTCGCCTATTTCCTGGAGCACTTCCCGCACAGCTTCTTCCCCGCGCTCAACGCCGGCGATGCCGCGGTTCTCTTCTGCTTCCTCTATCTCTATCTGGTGTTCGCAGGCGGCGGCGCTTGGAGCATCGATGCGATGATGGCGACGAAGAAGCGCGGCGCCCCCGCATTCTGACCCTCGGGCTGCGGCGCGACCGGCGCTCCCTGAGGCCGCGGCCCCACCCTCCCCCTGACGGGGGGAGGGAAATCGAAGGGGCACCGCAGATTCATCCCTTCCAGTGCGGCGGGATGGTCTTGTCGTAATAGGGCAAGGCTTCGATGCG
>DATKNM010000076.1:0-3014 GCA_035541335.1 Binatia bacterium | reverse complement strand
GGCCACCACGGCCGACGTGCTGCCGATCCTCGGGCGCCAGTTCGACGTGATCGTGCCGGTGCAGATCGGCTTCTCCCGCGGCGCCGACATGATCGTGGTCGATCAAGGCATCGTCTCGATCAACCAGCTCGCCGGCAAAGTAGTCTCCGGCTCCGAGTTCAACGAGAGCGAATTCTTCCTGCGCTATCTCGCCGGCGAGGCCGGCCTCAAGGTGACGCCCTTGCGCGACCTCGACGCCCGGCCCGGCCCCAGCGAGATCGGCCTGGTCTTCTACGACGACGCCTTTGCCGCCTGCGACGCCTACGCCGCCGAGCTGAAGAGCGGCCAGGACCGGCTCTCCGGTTGCGTCGGCTGGACCCCGAACACCGACGAGGTGATCGCCGGCTCCGCCGGCAAGGCGAAGATGCTGGTCTCCAACAAGAACCTGCTGGTGATCGCCGACATCCTGACGGTCAACAAGGGCTTCGCCGATGCCAACCCGAAGATGGTGAAGGGCATCGTCGAGGGCCTGCTCTGGGGCAACCGGCAGCTGACGGACCATCCCGACCAGAACCTGCCGGTGGTGCAGAAGGCCTTCAAATGGAGCGACAGCGAGGCGAAGGACGAGCTCGCCCACGTTCACCTCTCCAACCTCCCGGAGAACATCGCCTTCTTCAACGGCACGATCGATGCCGCCGGGTCGTTCTCCGGCATCTACCAGTCCTCGGTTCTCGCCTATGGCGACCGGATCAAGAATCCGGTGGACGGCGACCGCTTCATCGACATGTCGCAACTGAACGCGCTGCAGAAGGACGGCAAGTTCGCGGACCAGGTCATGGCGATCGCCCCGATCCGCACCAGCAACGCCCAGCCGCTGGAAGGCGATCCGCTGCTGAAGAAGGACATCCGCTTCTTCTTCGAGCCGAATTCTGCCAAGCTCGACGAGACCTCGCCCGACAACCAGCAGTTCCTCGACACGATCAAGGGTTTCCTCCAGGTCAGCCCCGGCTCCGAGGTTCTGCTGCGCGGCCACGTGGACAACGCCCGGATCGAGGAGTTCCGCAAGCAGGGCGGCGACGAGCTGGTGAAGACCATGGCCCTGAAGGCGATGGAGCTCTCCAAGCAGCGCGCCGATGCCGTGCGGCAAGCCCTCTTGAAGAAGTATCCCAATCTCGACCCGAAACGGATCGAGATCGTCGGGCGGGGCTGGGAAGAACCGGCGAGCTCCGACAGCAATCTTAATCGACGCGTCGAGGCGCAGTGGTTTACCCTGGAGTGATTGTGCGGTAGCGGTTTCCGATCGCGCCCGCTTCGCTGCGTCCCGAGGAAGAAATGAACGACAAGGTTCACCACCAGCCGCTGGGCGGCAACCAGATGCCGCGCTTCGGCGGTCCCGCCACCATGATGCGCCTGCCGAGCGTGGCGAGTGCCAAGGGGCTGGACGCCTGTTTCGTCGGCGTGCCGTTCGACATCGGCACCTCGAACCGTTCCGGCGCCCGCTTCGGCCCGCGGCAGATCCGCGCCGAGAGCTGCCTTATCCGCCCCTACAACATGGCGACCCGGGCGGCGCCCTTCGACAGCCTCTCGGTCGCCGATATCGGCGACGTCGCCGTCAACACCTTCAATCTCGAGAAGAGCATCGGCCTCATCGAGAAGGCTTATGACGAGATTCTCTCGCACGATTGCATTCCGATGACGATTGGCGGCGACCACACCATCGCTTTGCCGATCCTCCGCGCCCTGAAGCGCAAGTACGGGCCGGTCGGCATGGTGCATGTGGACGCCCATGCCGACATCAACGACACCATGTTCGGCGAGAAGATCGCCCATGGCACGCCGTTCCGCCGCGCGGTCGAGGAAGGCCTGCTGGACGGCAAAAGGGTCGCCCAGATCGGCCTCCGCGCCACCGGCTATTCGGCCGAGGACTTCGATTGGCCGCGGGCCCAGGGCTTCCGCGTCGTCCAGGCCGAGGAGTGCTGGTACAAGTCGCTGGCGCCGTTGATGGCCGAGATTCGCGCGCAACTCGGCAAGGGCCCCGTCTATCTTTCCTTCGACATCGACGGCCTCGACCCCTCCTCCGCGCCCGGCACCGGCACGCCGGAGATCGGCGGCCTGACCACGATCCAGGGCATGGAAATCATCCGCGGCTGCCAGGGCCTTGACCTGGTCGGCTGCGATCTCGTCGAGGTGTCGCCACCCTACGATCCCAGCGGCAACACCGCGCTGCTGGCGGCGAACCTGCTCTACGAGATGCTCTGCGTGCTCCCCGGGGTGAAATACCGGAACTGAGCTCAGCGCTCGGGCCTGCCGATCCGCTCGGCGCTCTTCAGCAAAGCGACGAGCTCGCTCTGCTGATGGGTGCCTGTCTTCGCGAAAATGCGCTCCAGATAGGTCCGACCGCTCTTGAAGGTGATCCCTGCGCCGGCGGCCGCCTCCTTCAGCGGCTGGCCCTGGCAGAGTGCGGCCGCAAGACGCGCCTCGGCCGGGGTGAGGTCGAACAGGCCGGCAAGCAGCGACGGCGCGGGCACGGTCGCGCTGGCGCTGACCGGCGTCGCCGCCAGCACCATGTCCGCGCCGGAGAAGATGTCGTGGGCCGCGCGGCGCAGCGGCAGCAGGTGGACGACCAGCGGGGGCTGGCCTTCGATGCCGGGCACGGGAATCGATCGGACTGCCCGGTCGTCCCGGTGCCGGGCGATTGCTTCGCACAGCAGGGCGTTGGCGGCGGGATTGGCCAGGGCGATCCCGCCATGGGCTGTGGCGATGATGGCAGCGGACATCTGCTCGAGATGCGCGTTCGTCGTCAGCACGCGCCCCGAGGCGCTCAGCACCGCCGCCGCGAGACCGGCTGATTGGAGCGCCGCGACCGTCGCCTCCGCCCGCTCCAGGCGCAATCGCGCCGCCATCATCCCGGCGCGGGCGAAATGCGGTCGCAGCGCATCCATGCGGTCGATCGCCTTCCGATCATAGGTCGGGTCCTTCAGCCAGCGCTGAAACACGACCGTGACCAGCTCCCCGGTCGGGACCGGGATCGCGGT
>DATKNM010000075.1:0-3201 GCA_035541335.1 Binatia bacterium | reverse complement strand
CCTTGGTCGCCTCCGAGACCCGGCCTGCCTCGACCTCCTTGAAATCGAGCACCGGGACGACGTTGCCGCCCTTGGCGCGGACGGCCGCGATCTCATCGACCTCGCGTCTGATCTCGTCCTCGACCTCGGCCATGACCTTCTTGCGGTCGGGAAGCTTCGCGCGCAGCTCCTGCTTCAGCGCCTTGATGTGCTCGCCGATCTTGTCCACGCGGATGTTGAGCATGGGAGCCTCGCTTTCTCGAAAGAACGCCCGTCAGCAGAACGTCGCTCAGCGGATCCGGTTGCCGCTCTCCGGATCGAACAGCACCGCCTTCTCCATGTTGAAGGCGAAGGGCGCGACCTGGCCCGGCTTCAGATCGGCGTCGGCACGCATGCGCGCCGTGATCTCCTGGCCGGCGACCCTGGTCACCACGAAGGTGTCGGAACCCGCCGGCTCAACGATTTCGACCGGCGCGTCGAAGGTCGCCACGGTCTTCGCGTTGCGATCGACGCTTTGCGGATCGCTGACCGCCTCCGGCCTGATGCCGAGGATGATTGAGTCGCCATCCTTCAAATGGCCGGTACCGACACCGCTCGGCACCGCCAGCGTGATCGGCGATCCGCCCTCGGCCACGAAGGTGATCGCGGCCGCGCCGCCGTTCTTCGCCACCCGCCCTTCCAGCAGGTTCATCGCCGGCGAACCCATGAAATCCGCGACGAACAGGTTCGCCGGCGTGTTGTAGATCTCGCCCGGGGTCCCCACCTGCTGCACCTCGCCGTCCTTCAGCACGGCGATGCGGGTCGCCAAAGTCATGGCCTCGATCTGGTCATGGGTGACATAGACGGTGGTGGTGCCGGTCTGCTGATGCAGGCGCTTGATCTCGACCCGCATGTCGATGCGCAGCTTGGCGTCGAGGTTCGAGAGCGGCTCGTCGAACAGGAAGACGCGGGGCTGGCGCACCAGCGCACGGCCCATGGCGACGCGCTGGCGCTGGCCGCCGGAGAGCTGGCTCGGCCGGCGGTCGAGCAGATGCTCGATCTGCAGCGTCTTGGCGACCGCGGCCACCGCCTTCTCGCGGTCGCCCTTCGGCACTTTGCGCATCTCCATGCCGAAGGCGATGTTCTCGCTGACCGACATGTTGGGATAGAGCGCGTAGGACTGGAACACCATGGCGATGTCGCGCTTCGAGGGATGGAGGCCATTGACCGGCTGCCCGTCGATCAGGATCTCGCCGGCGCTCACCGATTCCAAGCCGGCGATGGTGTTGAGAAGCGTGGACTTGCCGCAGCCGGAAGGGCCGACCAGCACCAGGAATCCGCCCTTGTCGAGCGAAAGATCGATGCTCTTCAGGACATCGACCGTGCCGAAGCGCTTGCAGAGTCCCTTGATCTCAAGAGCAGTTGTCATGGCTTATCCCTTCACCGCTCCCGCCATCAGGCCGCGCACGAAATAGCGCCCCGCGACGATATAGACGATCAGCGTCGGCGCCGCGGCGATGATCGCGGCAGCCATGTTGACATTGTATTCGACGATGCCGGTCGAGGTGTTGACCAGGTTGTTGAGCGCGACGGTCATCGGCGCGGAATCGCCGGCGGCGAAAGTCGAGCCGAACAGGAAGTCGTTCCAGATGTTGGTGAACTGGTAGATCACCGTGACGATCACGATCGGCATCGAGTTCGGCAGCATGACCCGCCGGAAGATCTGGAAGAAGCTGGCGCCGTCGACCATCGCCGCCTTCACCAGCTCGGTCGGAAAGACCTCGTAGTAGTTGCGGAAGAAGAGCGTGGTGAAGCCGAGACCGTAGACCACATGCACCAGGACCAGGTTGACGATCGGATTGCCGAATCCGAACGAGTAACCGGTGAGGTCGCGGAGATGATTGCCGAAGGTGCCGAGGTTGCCGAGGATCACCGCCATCGGGATGATGATCGACTGGAACGGGATGAAGCAGGCGAACAGCATCATCCCGAACACCAGGTTGTGCCCGGGAAAGCGCCACTTGGTCAGCACGAAGCCGTTCAAGGCGCCGAGCAGGGTCGAGATCAGGACCGCCGGCACCACCATCTTGATCGAGTTCAGGAAGTAGCCATGGATGCCGGCGGTTTCCGAAACCCCGATGCGCGCGGCGCTCCAGGCCTGGACCCAGGGATCGAAGGTGAGCGCCTGCGGCAGGGCGAACATGTTGCCGCCGGTGACCTCGTCCAGCGGCTTCAGGGATGTCATCACCATGACGCCCAAGGGCAGGATGTAGACCACGGCGAACAGCACCAGCAGGCCGTAGATGACGACGCGCGTCACCGTGGAATGGCGGGTTGGTTCGCGCTGCGCGACGGCGGGATCGAGCGACGTCATCGGGGTCCGCGGGCGCTCATGAGCGCTTCTGCCGCAGCTCGGAATAGAGATAGGGGACCATGATCGCCGCGATCGTCATCAGCATGATGACCGCGCTGGTCGAGCCCACCGCCATCTGGTTGCGGGTGAAGGTGAAGGAATACATGAAGGTCGAAGGCAGCTCGGCCGCACCGCCGGGATTCTTGCCGGTGACCGACAGCACCAGGTCGTAGGACTTGATCGCGAGGTGGGTGAGGATGATGATCGCCGAGAGGAACACCGGACGCATCATCGGGATGATGATGCGGCGGTAGGTGGCGAAGGTCGAGGCGCCGTCGATCTGGGCCGCCTTGATGATCTCGCCGTCCACGCCGCGCAAGCCGGCCAGGAACATCGCCATGACGAAGCCCGACGACTGCCAGATGCCGGCGATCGCCACGCAATAGATCATCTTCGACGGCGTGACGACCCAGTCGAAATGGAAGCTGGTCCAGCCCCAGTCATGGACGGCCTTCTCGAGACCGATGCGGGGGTCGAGGAAGAGCTTCCAGGCGGTCCCGGTGACGATGAACGACAGGGCCAGCGGATAGAGGTAGATCGGCCGCAGGATGCCTTCGCCGCGGATCTTCTGGTCGAGCAGGATCGCCAGCAACAGGCCGAGCGCCAGGCAGAAGAAGACGTAGAGCAGGCCGAACACGGCCATGTTGACCAGCGCGGTATGCCAGTTCGAGGGCGGATCGCTGGCGAAGGTCCAGTCCCAAAGCCGCTGGTAGTTGGCGAGACCCACCAGACGCGTCGTGGCGAAGGCCTTCGAATTGGTGAAGCTGAGAAAGAAGGTCCAGAGGTTGAAGCCGTAGACGAAGATCAGCACCAGGACGAAGGACGGTGCG
>DATKNM010000074.1:0-2390 GCA_035541335.1 Binatia bacterium | reverse complement strand
GACGATGGCCGACAGCTTCTCGGTCGAGCGGCGCAAGCTGATGCGCATGCTGGGCGCGAAGGTGGTGCTGACGCCGCGCGCCCTCAAGGGCTTCGGCATGTACCAGAAGGCGGCGGAGCTCGCCGAGGCGAACGGCTGGTTCCTGGCGCGGCAGTTCGAGACCAAGGCCAATGCCGCGATCCACGAAAGCACGACCGCGCGGGAGATCATCAACGACTTCAAAGGGAAGCGGCTCGACTATTTCGTTACCGGCTACGGCACCGGCGGCACCATCACGGGTGTGGCACGGGTGCTGCGGAAGGAGCGGCCGGAGACCAAGATCGTGCTCTGCGAGCCGGCCAACGCCCAACTCCTCGGCAGCGGGAAGCCGCAGTCGCGCAAGGCCGACGGATCGCCTTCGGCCGGGCATTCCGCCTTCGAGCCGCATCCCATCCAGGGCTGGACTCCGGACTTCATCCCGAGCGTGCTCCAGGAGGCCGTGGACGCCAAGGGTTATGACGAGCTGATCTCCATCGCCGGCCCCGAAGGCATCAAATGGGCCAAGGCGCTGGCGCAGAAGGAAGGCATGTTCGTCGGCATCTCCGCCGGCGCCACCTTCGGCGTCGCCCGGCAGGTCGCCGAGCGTGCGCCGGAAGGCTCGGTCATTCTCTGCATGCTGCCCGATACCGGCGAGCGCTATCTGAGCACGCCGCTGTTCGAGAGCATCGAGGCGGAGATGGACGCGGAAGAGCTCGCGCTCTCCCGCTCGACCCCGGCCGCACAGTTCGCGGCGGCATAGGCACGCCCATGGACCGGATCACCGAAGGGACCCGGGTCGAGGAGACACTCGACCCGGAAAGCTGGGAGTCGGCGCAAGCGCTGTCGCATCGGGCCGTCGACGATGCGATCGCCTATCTGCGCGACGTGCGCAAGCGCCCGATCTGGAAGCAGATGCCGGTCGGCGTGCGGGAGGCCTTCACCGGCCCGGTGCCCCACGAGCCGATGCCGCTGGACGCGGTCTACCGCGAGGTGACCGATCGGCTGATGGCCTACCCCATGGGCAACGTCCATCCGCGCTTCTGGGCCTGGTACATGGGGTCCGGCAACTATACCGGCGCGCTCGCCGACTTCCTGGCGGCGGTCCAGGGCTCCAATCTCGGCGGCGGCGACCATGCCGCCGCCGCGATCGACGGCCAGGTGGTGGACTGGTGCAAGGAGATGCTGGGCTTCCCGCACGGCGCCAGCGGCACGCTGGTGAGCGGCGGCTCGGTCGCCAACCTGATCGGCCTCACCGTCGCCCGCAACATGACGGCGAAGGCGAAGTTCGGCATCGACCTGCGCGAGGAGGGCGTGGCCGCACTGCCGCGGCCGCTGCGGTTCTACGGCTCCGACCAGATCCATTCCTGCCATCGCAAGGCGATGGAGGTGCTGGGCCTCGGCAACCAGGCCCTGCGCCGGGTGGCCTGCGATGCCGCCTACAAGATCGACATCGCGGCCCTGCGCCATGCCATCGCCGAGGACCGCGCCGCCGGTTTCGAGCCCGCAGCCATCATCGCCTCGGCCGGCACGGTCAATACCGGTGCGATCGACGATCTCCACGCGCTGGCCGACCTCGCCGTCGCGGAGAAACTCTGGTTCCACGTGGATGGCTGCATCGGCGCGCTGATCGCCATCGCGCCTGAGAACCGCCATCGGGTCGCGGGGATCGAACGCGCTGATTCCCTGGCCCTCGATCCGCACAAATGGCTGCATGCGCCCTTCGAGGTCGGGTGCGCCCTGGTGCGCGACCAGGCGGCGCATCGCGGCGCCTTCGCCGTCACGCCGGAATACCTGGAGACCATGCCGCGCGGCCTCGCCGCCGGCGAATGGCTCTACGATTACGGGCTGCAGACCAGTCGCGGCTTCCGCGCACTGAAGGTCTGGATGGCGCTGAAGGAGCATGGGCTCGACAAGTTCGGCCGGCTGATCGACCAGAACATCGCCCAGGCCCAGTATCTTGCCGATCTCGTCTGGTCGACCCCGCTGCTGGAACTCCGCGCGCCGGTCGAAGTCAACATCGTCTGCTTCCGCTACAGGCCGGACGGCATGGACGAGGGCGGCCTGAAGGCGCTCAACATCGAGATCATGCTGCGGCTGCAGGAAGCAGGCATCGCGGTCATCTCCGACACGACGGTCCAGGGCAAGCACTGCCTCCGGGTCGCGATCACCAACCATCGGACCCGGCGTACGGACCTCGATTTGCTGGTCCGGGAGGTGCTGCGGCTGGGACAGGAGATCGTGATGGGAATGCCGCGCCAACCAACGGCGTAGGAATCAGGACGGATCTTTGGTCCGCTTCAGACGGTCGTAGGACTTCTGCAAGATCTCGGCATGCCGCGCCAGCGTCTCCCAGGTGGCGGCGGCTTCCAGGA
>DATKNM010000073.1:0-3882 GCA_035541335.1 Binatia bacterium | reverse complement strand
AGCTCGGCAAAGCGCGTGCGCGACATGCCGGCGATGCGGGCGAAATCCTCCAGGGTCCACGCCTTCCTCGGCGCCTCATGCATCGCGGTCAGCGCTCTCGCCAGGCGCGGATCGGCGAGGCCGGCGAGCACGCCGGTCGTGACCCGGCCGCTCTCGACCACCTGGCGCACGATCAGGATCAGGAGATAGTCGAACAGGCGGTCGAGCGCCGCCTGCCGGCCACCGCCCGCGGAGAAGGCTTCGCCGACCAGGAGATCGCAGACCGGCGCCAAGGCAGGATGCGCCGCGAGCGGAAGGATCACGCGCTCGGGCAGGCCCTGTCCGATCGGGTTGCCCTCGGCGCCGCCGAGCTCGACGGAGGCGCAAACGAGATCGGCGCCGCGCTCGGGGTCGCCGGTGAACGCATGGGCCCGGCCGCGTGGATAAAAGAGGAGCGTCGGCTCATCGAGCGCGAGGTCGGGCTCGCCGGCCTCGGTGAGCGTGAGCGCGCCGCCCTTCAGCAGGTGCAGATGGCCGCCATCGGGGAAATGCACCGTCTCGCAGAGATTGCCCGTGAAGAAGGTCCGGGCCCGCGGCGTGACATGGGCAAACAGAGCGGCAAAAGGGTCCATTCGGGGTCCATTAGGGGAGAGCCACTTGGGGAGCCACCGGCGGCTCCATTGGGACGATCGGCAACGTTCTTGGCACTGCGCGTCGCAGTAAATCCCCCAAATACGGGATGTGCAAGCCCGCACACCTCATAGAAGGACCCCATCTCATGCCCCGTATCGCCCCCATCGACCCCACCAAGGCCGAAGCCGGAGTGAAGGCCACGCTGGCGGCCGTCAAGGCCAAGATCGGCATGGTGCCGAACCTGTTCTCGACCTTCGCGCAATCCCCCGCAGTGCTGAACGGCTATCTCGCCTTCTCCGAGGCGCTGGGGAAGGGCGTGCTGACTGCACGGCAGCGCGAGATCGTGGCGCTCGCCATCGGGCAGGCGAACGAGTGCCAGTACTGCCTCTCCGCGCATACGATGATGGGCCAGGGCGCCGGCCTGTCACCGGAAGGCATCCGCAAGGCCCGCGAGGGCAAGGCGGAGACCGACGCCGACAATGCAGTCGCCGCCTTCGCCCGCCGCGTGGTCGAGACCCGCGGCCAGGTCGCCGACACCGACATCGCCGCCGCGCGCTCGGCCGGTCTCGACGACGCCCGCATCGTCGAGGTGATCGCGCAGGTCGCGCTCAACGTGCTGACCAACTACACCAACAACGTCGCGCTGACCGAGATCGACTTCCCGAAAGTCGACCTGGCGCTGAAGCCCGCCGCCTGATCCCGATGGGCGCGGCGCCCGATTGCCGGGGCGCCGCGCCTGTCGTTCCCGCGGATGAACGGCGTTCGACTCCCGGTGGTGCGGTGCCGCACGCAGGCTTGCGCGCATCATTCGCGCCGGGTGTGATTCAATGTCAAATTGCTTCATCAGCCGCGACTCTTGGGAAGTTCGATCTGCCTCGTCCAAGCGCTCGGGCGGTCGCCGCAGAATTGCAGCTTTACATTCCTACAGTGCGGGCGCAGATTTTTTCCATCATCACTTTCATGCCTAGCCGGCCTCTAGCGGGGAAGCGACTTGGCGCCGTTCTGTGACGACGCGAAGGCGTGCACGACGGGCTTTCCAGATACCGAACGCACCGATCTTTCGTCGATCGATGGTCAATGCCGCGCAATGCCAGGGAGGGGATCATGGCGAGCACGACACGGAAGGCAATTGCGATGCTCACGTTGGGCGCGCTGCTGGCGAGCACCGCCGGGTGCACCGAATTCTGGACCAGCACGGTCAGCCGGAAGAACAACATCCAGAGCGGCGACGTTCTCCTGACCACCGCCGATCTCCGCCAGACGACGCGCACGCGGTCGGCGGGCGCCGTCATCACCTGCGCCGAGCCCAGCCCCGACGTCGCGAAGATCGCGGCGGCCGCCATGGATACCAGCGCCTCCGGTTCCGCCCAATCGGTCGGCAATGCGGTGAGCCCGGAGCTGGCGCTGTCCCTCGCCGCCAGCCGGTCCGAGGCGCTGGCCCAGCTCGGCCAGCGGCTCGCCACCGTTCAGCTGCTGCGCGACGGCATGTTCCGGGCGTGCGAGGCCTTTGCCAACGGCGCGATCGATTCCACCGCCTATTCTTCGATCCTCAGCCGTTACGACAAGCTGATGATCACCATGCTGCTCGGCGAGTTCGCCGCGAACTCGACCACCCGGGTGATGCCCGTGACGCTGACCAGCAACAGCGAGTCCCATGGCAGCGCCAATGCGACCGCCCCGGCACCGGCCGCATCCGGGGCTGCTGCGGGGGCTCCGGCGGCGGCTGCGCCGGCCGAGGGCTCCGGCGGCACCGCCGATGCATCCTCCGAAGCGCAGTCGGCGACGCAGGCGCCGACGGTCACCGTGGTGCAGGCGCAGTCCGACGGCACCGGCGTCGCCGCGGCGCTCGCCACCATGCAGCAGACCTATATCGACGACGTGAACGTCGATCCGCTGATTCTCAATTGCCTCAGCACGAAGAGCGGGAGCGATCTCGCGGGCATCTGCGCGAACATGGTCAACAATACCAGCTTCCTCTCGGCCATCGTCGGCGGGAAGCTGATGGCGACGCTGCTGCGCGCCAACGGGGACCAGACCATGACGCTGGAGCAGAAGACGGCAGCGATCGAGGCCTTGAAGAAGGCGCTCGACAATTTCACGGAAACGGTCGCGAAGAAGCCTCAGTAATAAGCCGAGAGATTTTCAGTCCCGCTCGAAACGGCGCCTGGGCTGTGCGCTTGCCCTGACGCGCCGGTCGAGGGCTTGCTCCGAACACGCGGCGCCCGCGTTTCGGCGCTCATTCTTTGGTATCGGCGATACGATGGTGCCATAGGGCGGCGGGTTGTATCGGCGCACAATCGCACTATCTAGATGAGGGCGCAGCTCCGACCTGCAACGGCCGGGGAACCGCGCGTGCGGGCAGGTCCGGTTCAATTTCCGCGAGAGATAGGGGATGAGCGAGCTGATCGGCAGGGTGATCCTGATTGCCGGAGCGCCTGGAACCGCCGGTCTGGGGGTGGCGGAGGAATTCCGCGCGCAGGGCGCGACCGTCGTGATGGTGTCCGGGCCGGAAGGCGACGACGGCGACCCGGGCGCGCTCAAGCGCCGCTGCGATGCGATCCTGACGGAGCACGGGCGGCTCGACCTCATCATCTTCTGCAGCGGGACCGCCTTGCCGCCGGATGCCGAGGCGATGCCGGCCTCCCATGTGCCCACCCAGCCGCGCCCGTTGCTGGAGCGATGGGGCGCGAAGCTGCTGTCCCTGCTCTGATTTGCGATGGACGACCGGGACATCCGCGCGGCGCTGGACCTCCACTGGGCGGCGTCGGACGCGAACGATTTCGAGACGGAGCACCGGATCTATGCCGAGGACGCGGTGCTCGAATATCCGCAGTCCGGCGAGCGAATCCGCGGCCGGGCGCACATCCAGGCCTCCCGCACCGCACAGCCGAACCAGAAGCGCTTCAGCGTGCGCCGCATCCTCGGCGCCGGCGGGCTCTGGGTCAGCGAATTCATCCTCACTTACGACGGGAAGCCGTCCTATGTCGTCAGCATCATGGAGTTCGCGCACGGGAAGGTGATCCGGGAGACGCAGTATTTCTCCGATCCGTTCGCGCCGGGGCCATCGCGCGCGGCGTGGGTGGAGCGGATGGAGGGATGATACGCGGTGTCCCTCCCCTCCTACGCGCCGCGCGCTTCGGAGGGCGGGCTACGTCGTCCTTTCGCCGTCCCAGTATTTCCTGAGGCCCGTCATGTCGAAGATGTTGTCGTCGCTCCTCAGGGCGTCGACGGCGAGCTTCTTTGAATCCGGATAGACGCAGACCTCGTTGG
>DATKNM010000072.1:0-11421 GCA_035541335.1 Binatia bacterium | reverse complement strand
GCATGTGTTAGGCATGCCGCCAGCGTTCGTTCTGAGCCAGGATCAAACTCTCAGGTTAACCTGGCCAACCGCTCCGAAGAGCCGTCAACCGATCAACGTTGGTCCTTGCATCAAACGCGTCTTCCTTACTGCATGAAACAGAACATACCACCCCGCCGTCTCCAGCCGGGTGATCGCACTGTCTCGGAATAACGCGCACGCAAGACCCAGACCTGAAGCCCATAAGGCTCAAAACCCAGGACCCGCCGCCCGCGTATCCCTTCTCGTCATAATCACAATGTCAAACAGCATGAAGGCGCCCGCTTTGACCCGGCCTAGAACCTGACCGGACCGCCCACCGGCGCCTCAGAGGAGCGGGCTTATACGCGCGGCCTCAGGCCCTGTCAACACGTGTTACGACGCGGCGACAAAGTTCGAAAATCGCAACATCCGCCACGGGATAGCACGGCACATCGGCGCCCCTAGGGATTGTGGGTGGCCGAAAAATGACAAGGTTAACCCCGATATATTCAGTTTGTTCTCAATAAGGCATAATGATTTGATCTGATTACAGAATCTTGGTTGACACGACTGTCATCAACCATCATTGTCCGGTCAGACTGTTGAGAATGCAGGGTTCGCTCCGGCGGGCAGGGGATTGACATGCCCTCCGGAAGCCAGCAACCCGATCGCAAGCAGGGGACGTCACATTGCTACAGACCCACGCTCAGATTTGGGGGACGCTGAAGCGTTATCTGGCTTACACCGCAGCGGGCTTTGTGGTCCTCGGCGGCGTCGGTGCCATGGAAGCCGCCCAGCCTCCGGTCGTCGGCCAAGCCAGCGCCAGCCAGATCCTGCGCGAATCGGTTTCCGCTGAAGCGCTGCTCGCTTCTTCGAAGACGGCGATGCCGAGCTGGGCGCAGCGCCTGCACTTCGATCTCGTTCCGACTGCCGTAGCAATCACGACAGCGACGCCGCAGCACCGGATCGCGGCGGCAACGCCGACGCCCTATTACCCGGCGCGCGACACCGCCGGCGCGCTGACCGCCGAACCGGCGCAGGGCGCCGCGTCGACCGAGAAGGCCGCCGACGCGACACCGCAGCCCGCGCCTGCCGCCGAAGAGATGCTGCCGACGCCGCCCGTGGTGACGGTCGCTTCGGCCGCCGCCGTGGCGGCGCCTGCGCAAGACAGTCGCGCCGATGACGCCGAAGTCGGGCTCGAGACTGCCGCCGGGCCGGCGCCGACCGTGCAGAGTGCCGCGCCGCAACCGGCCGCGGCACCGGTGCAGAACGAGCGCCCGGCATCCTCGTCGCTGGTTGCGACCCTGAACTGGGTCTTCACCGGCAAGGATACCATGCCGACCGACGCCGAGATCGGCGCCACCGATGCCGATCCGGCTGCGACCGACGCCGCGTCGAACACCGACAGCGCGACCACCGATGCCGCGCCGGACGGCGGCGACCAGAGACTGGCCTCCGTCGATCCCGCGGTCGATCCAGCGATGAATCCAGGAGCCACCGCCGACGAACTCGCCGCCGAGAAGCGCGTGGTCGAGGTGCGGCGCGGCGACACCCTGTTCGGCCTCCTGACCCAGGCCGGGGTGACCGAGGCGGAGGCACAGGCCGCCGGCCATTCGCTGGCCGACGTGTTCTCGCCGAGCGACCTCAGGGTCGGCCAGGAGATCACGCTCAGCTTCGCCACCGGCGCCGGCCCCGACACGGCGAACAACAACAAGCTGGTCGGCCTCACCCTGGCGCCGAGCCTCGATCGCGATGTCAAGCTGACCCGCGGCACCGACGGGCAGTTCGTCGCCGCCTCGGTAGACAAGCCGCTGACCGAGCGGATCGACCGCGCCGCCGGGCAGATCGACGTCAGCCTGTTCGAGACCGCGCGCGACGCCGGCGTGCCGGTAGGCCTGATCGGCGACATCATCAAGGCCTTCTCCTACGACGTCGACTTCCAGCGCGACATCCACGACGGCGACGCCTTCGAGGCGATGTACGAGCGCTACGACAACGAGAAGGGCGATCTCGCCAAGGCGGGCCGGCTGCTCTACGCCTCGCTGACGGTCGCCGGCAAGCCGATGGCGATCTACTACTTCGAGAAGGACGGCGACGGCGAGTACTACACCTCCGACGGCGTGGCAGTGCGGAAGTCGCTGCTGAAGACCCCGATCGACGGCGCCAAGATCACCTCCGGCTTCGGCATGCGGGTCAATCCGATCCTCGGCTATTCGATGATGCACCAGGGCATCGACTTCGGGGCGCCGGTCGGCACCCCGATCTTCGCCGCCGGCAACGGCACGGTCGAGGAGATGGACGTCAAGAACGGCTACGGCAACTACATGAAGCTGCGGCACAACAGCACCTACGAGACCGCCTATGCGCATATCAGCCGGTTTGCCAGCGGCCTGAAGCGCGGCTCGAAGGTGAAGCAGGGCCAGGTCATCGCCTATGTCGGCGAGACCGGCCGCGCCACCGGCCCGCACCTCCACTTCGAGATCCTGATCAACGGCGAGCACGTGAACCCGAGCACGGTGAAGACCGTCGCTGCGGACAAGCTGGTCGGACAGGACCTGAAGACGTTCAAGGCGCAGGTCGCCTCGATCGACAGCCAGCGCCGCGACCTGATCAACCACGCCGAGATCGCCGACCAGTCGGGCGGCAACGTGCCGCTGGATTGCGGCCGCCTGCACGGCGGCTGCCAGAACTAAGCCGCATCTCAGCCCCTCAGTCGAGGCGATTGCCGGAGGCGCATTTCCGGCGATAGAGTGCGCCTGCGCCGTCTCCCCCGCGGCGTACCTCACGGGCGCCGCCCATGCTCGTCAAACAGCTGACATACCTCACGGCCCTCGCGCGCGAGCGGCATTTCGGCCGCGCCGCGGAATCCTGCGGTATCACCCAGCCCGCTCTGTCGGCGGCGATCCGCCAGATCGAGGCGGAACTCGGCGTACGGATCGTCGAGCGCTCGCGCCGCTTCGTCGGCTTCACGCCGGAGGGCCAGCTGGTGCTGAACCGCGCCCAGCGGCTGGTGCACGACTTCGATACCCTGCGCCAGGACCTCTCGCTGCTGAAGCGCGACCTCGCCGGCCGGATCCGGATCGGTGCGATTCCCGCGGCGCTGCCGATCGTCTCGCTGCTGACGACGCCGTTCTGCGCCCAGCACGCCTCGGTCTCGATCCACATCCAGTCGCTCTCCTCGAAGGAGATCCAGCGCGGCATCGACACCTTCGACCTCGATCTCGGCCTCACTTATCTCGACAACGAGGCCTTGAGCCGGGTGCGCACGCTGCCGATCTACCGCGACCGCTTCGTCTTCATCACCCATGATGATCCGCGCTTCGCCGGCCTGGCCGAGATGACCTGGCGCGAGGCGGCCGGCGAGCGGCTCTGCCTGCTTTCGAACGACATGCAGAACCGGCGCATCATCGACCGCGCCTTCGAATCGGTGGGCGAGAAGCCGCATCCGGTGATCGAGGCCAACGCGCTCATCACGCTGATGTCGCATGTGCGGCTCGGGCAATGGTCGAGCATCGTGCCGCAGAGCCTGCTGCTCCTGACCGGCATCTCGAACGGCTTGAAGGCGCTGCCGATGACCGACCCGAAGCCGGTCCATTCCATCGGCTTCGTACATGCGGATCGCGACCCGACCTCGGGATTGATTGCGGCGTTCCTCGCCACGGCGCGGCTCCAGAAGCTGCAGCAGCGGATCGACGACGTCTGGAAAGGGCAGAGCGGCCTCGCGGGTGCCAACAGCGAACGGGTAGCAGAATGACAGCGACAGCCTCCTCCATCGCCGCCTCCACCATTCCCTTCGAAAAACGCCGCTTCAAGAGCGCCGCCGAGCACTACCGCACCGGCCGCCCCGCTTATGCACCGGCCCTGTTCGAGCGCGTGGCGAAGCGGATCGGCCTCGGCCGCGGCCATGCGGTGCTCGACCTCGGCTGCGGGCCGGGCCAGCTCGCGCTCGGCTTCGCGCGCTTCGCCGGCGCGGTGACGGCGGTGGATCCCGAGCCGGAGATGCTGCGGATCGCGGCCGCCGGCGCCGCGGAAGCGGGCGTCGCCGTGACCTTCGTCGAAGGCAGCTCCTATGACATCGGCCCGCGCCTCGGCAGCTTCCGGCTGGCAGTGATCGGCCGCGCCTTCCATTGGATGGATCGCACCGACACGCTGGCGCGATTGGACGGCATGGTCGAGCCCGAAGGCGCCCTGGCCCTCTTCGGCGACCGCCATCCGGAGATCCCGGACAACGACTGGCGCAAGGCCTATGACGCCGTGCTCGACAAATATTCCGCCGAGGACAGCGCGCGGCGCCAGCGCAAGGCGGCGGACTGGCCGAAGCACGAGCAGGTGCTGCTGGATTCGCCATTCTCGGCGCTGGAGCGGATCGGGGTGATCGAGCGGCGACGGACCCCGATTGACTGGATCGTCGATCGCATCCTCTCGCTCTCCAGCGTCTCCCGCGACAAGATCGGCGCGCGGGCGGACGAGATGGTCGCCGAGCTGCGCACCGCGCTCGCACCCTATGCCGCAGGCGATGCGATCACCGAGGTCGTGGAATCGGAGGCCTTGATCGCGATGCGGCCGCCGCGCGCCGTGGTTTGAGGCGCGGCGGCCGCTCGCCGGTTACGCGGCGGCCTGGGACAGGCTCTCGCCGCCGATGGTGAGGCCGCTCTTGTCGGCGGAGACCGTGATGATCTCGCCGGGCTTGAAGCGGCCCTCGAGGATCATGGTCGCCAGCGGGTTCTGCAGCTCGCGCTGGATCACCCGCTTCAGAGGCCGAGCGCCGTAGACCGGGTCGTAGCCCGATTCGGCCAGCCACTCCTCCGCCTTACCGTCGAGATTCAGCTCGAGCTTGCGGTCGGCCAGCAGGGCCTGCAGCCGCCGCAGCTGGATCTCGACGATGCCGGTCATGTGCTTGCGGCTCAAGCGGTGGAACAGGATCACCTCGTCCAATCGGTTCAGGAACTCCGGCCGGAACGCCTGGCGCACCACCGCCATCACCTGGTCGCGCACCACGCCGGAATCCTCGCCTTCCTTCAAGCCGGCGAGATACTCGCTGCCGAGGTTGGAGGTGAGGATGATGAGCGTGTTCTTGAAGTCGACCGTGCGACCCTGGCCGTCGGTCAGGCGACCGTCGTCCAGCACCTGCAGGAGCACGTTGAAGACGTCGGGGTGCGCCTTCTCGACCTCGTCGAACAGCACGACCTGATAGGGCCGGCGCCGCACCGCCTCGGTCAGCACGCCGCCCTCCTCATAGCCGACATAGCCCGGAGGGGCACCGATCAGGCGGGCGACGGCGTGCTTCTCCATGAACTCCGACATGTCGATCCGGACCATGGCCTGGTCGTCGTCGAACAGGAAGCCCGCCAGCGCCTTGCAGAGCTCGGTCTTGCCGACGCCGGTCGGGCCCAGCATCAGGAACGAGCCGATCGGGCGGTTCGGATCCTGCAGGCCGGCGCGAGCGCGCCGGACTGCGTTGGAGACCGCGCGCACGGCTTCCTCCTGGCCGATCACCCGCCGGCCGATCGCGTCCTCCATCTTCAAGAGTTTGTCGCGCTCGCCTTCCAGCATCTTGTCCACCGGAATGCCGGTCCAGCGCGAGACCACCGAGGCGATGTCCTCCTCGCTGACGACCTCGTTCAGCATCCGGTGCTGGGCGGCGGTCTCGGCGGCCTGCAGCTTCTTGGTGAGGTCCGGGATCACCGAATAGGTGAGCTCGCCGGCGCGGGCGAAATCGCCGCCGCGCTGCGCCCGCTCGGCCTCCAGACGCGCCTGCTCCAGGCGCTCCTTCAGCTTTTGCGAATCCTCGAGGTTGCGCTTCTCGGACTTCCATTCGGCGGTGAGCGCCGCCGACTTCGCCTCCAGCTCCTCGACCTCGGACTTCAGCTGCTTCAGCCGCTCCTTGGAAGCCGCGTCGGTCTCCTTCTTCAGGGCCTCGAGCTCGATCTTCAGCTGGATCAGCTTGCGATCGACCTCGTCGATCTCCTCGGGCTTGGAATCGACCTCCATGCGCAGACGCGAGGCGGCCTCGTCCACGAGGTCGATCGCCTTATCCGGCAGGAACCGGTCGGTGATGTAGCGGTTGGAGAGGGTCGCGGCGGCGACGATGGCGGCGTCGGTGATCCGCACGCCGTGATGCACCTCGTACTTCTCCTTGAGGCCACGGAGGATCGAGATCGTCTCGTTGACCGAGGGCTCGGAGACCACGACCGGCTGGAAGCGCCGCGCCAGCGCCGCGTCCTTCTCGATGTACTTGCGGTACTCGTCGAGCGTGGTCGCGCCGACGCAATGGAGCTCGCCGCGCGCCAGAGCCGGCTTCAGCATGTTGGAGGCGTCCATGGCGCCTTCCGCCTTGCCGGCGCCGACCAGGGTATGCAGTTCGTCGATGAAGAGGATGATCTCGCCGGCCGCCGCGGAGATCTCGGTCAGCACCGCCTTCAGCCGTTCCTCGAACTCGCCGCGGAACTTCGCGCCGGCCACCAGGGCGCCGAGGTCCAGCGCCATCAGTGTCTTGCGCTTCAAGCCCTCCGGCACGTCGCCGTTGGCGATGCGGAGCGCCAGCCCTTCGACGATCGCGGTCTTGCCGACGCCGGGCTCGCCGATCAGCACGGGATTGTTCTTGGTCCGGCGCGACAGCACCTGGATGGTGCGCCGGATCTCCTCGTCGCGGCCGATCACCGGATCGAGCTTGCCGGCACGGGCGAGCGCCGTGAAGTCGCGCGCATACTTCTTCAGGGCGTCATAGCTGTCCTCGGCGGTGGCGCTCTCCGCCTTGCGACCCTTGCGGATGTCGTTGATCGCGTTGTTAACGCCCTGTGGGGTCAGGCCGGATTCCTTCAGCGCTTTGCCGGCGCCGGTGTCGGTCGCCATGGCCAAGGCCAGGAGCAGGCGTTCCGCCGTGACGTAGCTGTCGCCGGCTTTCTCGGCCGCCTCTTCGGCGATGCCCAGGATGCGGGCGAGGGGCGGCGCCATATAGACCTGGCCGGCGCCGGAACCTTCGACCTTCGGGAGCTTGCCGAGATCGCGCTCGACCGCTGCGAGCGCGCGCGCCGGATCGGCGCCGGAAGCCTTCATCAGGTTGGCGGCGAGGCCTTCCTTGTCGTCGAGCAGAACCTTCAACAGATGCTCGGGCGTCAGTTGCTGGTGCCCGCTGCGCTGCGCCAGCGTCTGGGCAGCCTGAAGGAAGCCGCGCGACCGCTCGGTGAGTTTCTCTAAGTCCATGTTTTCAGCCCTCTTCTGACCGCGCCCGTAAGGCACGCGGTCTTAGATGCCATGTCACTCCGGGGCTAACCCCTCCACTCAATATGGAGTTGGTTAACCCCTTGGCAAGGGGCCGAAATCGGATTCAGAGCGCAGTCCGGCCGCGCCGGTTTGTCGCCGAAGCGGATCGACGCGCGATGCGGGCTAGGCGTTCTCGGGATTGGACGGCGGCGGCGGCGTATCGTCGCCGTCGTTCCGGATCCGGCGGCCCGGACCGCGGCGCCGGCCGCGACCCATGCGCCCGTGCTGGCGGTCGCCCTGGCCTTGTCCGCCCTGGCCCTGCCCGCCATGCTGTCCGCCCTGCCCCTGCCCGTCGGATGCACCGCCGGCCTGGGCATCCCCGGGAAGCAGGTCTTCGGGATAGTCGGGCTGCTCGTCGACTTGGGTGAAGGACCCATCGCCGCCCGTCTCGCTGGAGGCGTCGCCGGACGAATGCGCCGGCTGCCCGTCGCTGCCGCCCTCGGTGTTGTGCGACTCGGGATTCCCGCCGCCGTGATTCCCACTGCCGTGATTCCCGCCGCCTTGCGGCTGGGATTGCTGCTGCGGCCGTGCCTGGCCGTTGCCGCCGGACCGGTGCTGCTGCTCGCCCGGCTCGCCCTGGTGATCCTCGCCCGTCGAATGGCCGTGGCCCGAGAGCGCGGCCGAAAGGCCCTGGCTCACGTTCTGCACATTGACGTCGGCGACGGAGATCTCCCGGCCGCCGATCCGCGGCCGCTGGCCCTCGTTCATCGCCGCGACGACGCGGTAGTAGTGATCCGCGTGCTGGAGGAAGTTCTCGGCGGCGACCCGGTCGCCTGCCGTGCCCGCATCGCGCGCCAGCTGCAGGTACTTCTCCAGCACCTGGTAGGCGTTGCCGCGGACCCTGGTATCGCCGCCGCCACTGTCGAAATTCTGGCCCTTGTTGGGCATCCCACCATGGCCGTGCGGGCCGCCATGGGGCTTGCGCGGGCCGCGACCGCGACCCCGTCGATTATTGTTGCCTGGTCTCATGCGTCAGTCACTTCGCATTGCTGCGGTCCTGGCTTCGCGAGTCCGCTGTCCGCTACCGCGCGATCACGCGGCTGGAGTCCGGAAACGCGCCCAATCATCATCAGGTGTTATTGCACCCGGGGACCGCCATTCCGATGTCGGGGGCCGTGTCAGGGGCGCGGGTCAGCCAGCGGCTGTCATCCGATTGATCACCCCAAAGCCGAGCCGACCCTAGTCGGTTCGCGGCCGATTTCCAATAGCTTTTTTTGCCGGTGCACATCGCCCTCGGGACCCGCATGGCGCTCATTTCCGGAACAGCAGGCAGCGGGGAATGCCGGCAAGATCGTGAACCGTTCCAACCGCGGTGAAACCCGCATCCGCCGCCAGGCGATCCACCGATTCGGCCTGCCCGGCCCCGATCTCCAAGGCCATGAGGCCACCGGGGACGAGCCGCTCGGCCGCCTGCGGGATCAGCAGCCGATAAGCCGCCAGCCCGTCCGGACCGCCGTCCAGGGCCGCCGCCGGGTCGAATCGCGCGACCTCCGGCTGGAGCCCGGAAACAGCGGCGGATTCAATATAGGGCGGGTTAGAGATCACGACATGGAACCGGGCGTTTATGTCGCGGGCCCAGTCGCCCACGACAAAAGCGGCGCGATCGGCGAGGCCGAGCGCAGCGGCGTTGCCTTGCGCGGTCGCCACCGCTTCGGGGGCGACATCCACACCGGTGCCCCGCGCCCGCGGCAGCTCCGAGAGCAGCGCCAGGAGCAGACAGCCGGTCCCGGTCCCGAGATCGAGAATCTCGAGCGCGGCCTGGCGATCCCCGATTTCCTGAAGAACCGCCGAGACCAGGGTCTCGCTGTCCGGGCGCGGGTCGAGCGTCGCAGGCGTGACCGCGAAGGGCAGCGACCAGAATTCGCGCTTGCCCAGGATGCGCGACACCGGCTCGCGGAGACAGCGCCGCGCGACCAGGTGCTCCAGCGATTCCGACTGCGCAGTGCCGAGCATGCGTTCGCCGAAGCCGATGATCTCGGCGCGCGAGGCGCCGGTCGCCGCCTCGACCAGCAGCCGCGCCTCGGCCTGAGCCCGCTCGATACCGGCCAAAGCGAGCCGTGTCGACACCCGACGCAGCGCCGCCGCGACGGTCACCGGCGCTTCCGTTCGCGATGTCTCGGTCGCGCTCATTGGATTTCCGCCAGGCGCTCCGCCTGGTCGTGGGCAATCAGCGCATCGACGATCTCGTCGAGTTCGCCTTCCATCACCCGGTCGAGCTTGTAGAGCGTCAGGTTGATGCGGTGATCGGTGCAGCGGCCTTGCGGGAAGTTGTAGGTGCGGATCCGCTCCGAGCGGTCGCCGCTGCCGACCTGGCTCTTGCGCGCGCTGGCGCGCTCGGCGTCCTTGCGGCTGCGCTCCATGTCGTAGAGCCGCGCGCGCAGCACCTTCAGGGCCTTCGCCTTGTTCTTGTGCTGCGACTTCTCGTCCTGCTGCTGCACGACGAGGCCGGTCGGGATATGCGTGATCCTGACTGCGCTGTCGGTGGTGTTGACCGACTGGCCGCCCGGTCCGCTGGAACGGAACACGTCGATGCGGAGATCCTTCTCGTCGATCTGCACATCGACCTCCTCCGCCTCCGGCAGCACGGCGACGGTCGCGGCCGAGGTGTGGATGCGGCCCGAGGCTTCGGTCTCCGGCACGCGCTGCACCCGGTGCACGCCGGACTCGTATTTCAGGCGCGCGAAGACGTTGCGGCCGGAGATGGTGGCGATCGCCTCCTTGTAGCCGCCGAGACCGGTCTCGTTGATCTCCATCGGCTCGAACTTCCAGCCCTTCAAGGCGGCGTAGCGGGCATACATGCGGAAGAGGTTGGCGGCGAACAAGGCCGCCTCCTCGCCGCCGGTGCCGGCGCGGACTTCGAGGATCGCGTTGCGCTCGTCGGCTTCGTCCTTCGGCAGCAGCATCAGCTGCACCTTGCGCTCGAGCTCCGGCAGCTTCTGCTGCAGGGTGGAGCGCTCCTCCTCGGCCAGCGCCTTCATCTCGGCATCGCCGGCGGGATCGGCGACCAACTGCGCGAGGTCGGCCGATTCCCGCTCCGCCGCGCGCAACTCCTGGATCGCCTCGACCACCGGGCCGAGATCGGAATACTCCTTGGAGAGCTTCGCGAAGGACTGCGCGTCCTTCGGTCCCTCGCTCGCCATCAGGGCGGCGATCTCGTCGTATCGCCTCGCGACCCGGTCGAGCTTTTCGTTCAACGCCGACACGTCATTCCTCGCTCGTTTTCGATGACTCGATCCCGAAGAGATCGAGTGCCGCCTGCTCCAGCCCGGAATCCGGCGCGGTGTCTTTCAGCGCCGTGATCGGCCGGTGCAGCAGGCGATTGACCAGACGCCGCGTCGCCTCGGCGGCGTCGAGGCCGGGCTGCTCGGCCAGGAGCCGCTCGCGCTCGGCTTCGAAATGCGCCTTCAGCGCCGCGAGCGCCGGCGCCGCGGCGCGCGCGTCGCTGCTCTTCTCGAAGGCGACGACGGCGGAGTCGATGATGCCCCAGGCGGCGTTGGCTGCCGCCTCGCGCTCGTGCCGCCCGCGCATGGCGAGGCGCTCCAGGTCGTCGAGCCCATAGAGGAAGGCGTCGTCGATGTCGTTGATCCGGGGGTCGATGTCGCCCGGCACCGAGAGGTCGATCAGCAGCATCGGCGCCCGCCGCCGCGCCCGGACCGCTACCCTCACCTGCTCCGGCTTCAGCGCGAACTGCGCGCCTTCGAGCGCACCGATGGTAAGGTCGGCCCCCGGCAGCAGGCGGTCGAGATCGTCCACCGTCGCCGCATGGGCGCCGCGATGCCGCTTCGCCCAGGCCTGGGCGCGCTCGAGATTGCGATGCACGATGGTCCAGCGGGTCAGCCCCGCCTCGATCAGCTGTTGCATCACGAAGTCGCCGAGCTCGCCGTCGCCGAGGATGAGGGCGGAGATGTTGGGCAGATTGCCGAAGACCTGGCGGCAGAGCGCGATCACGCAGGCCGCCATCGAGACCGATTCCTGGGCGATCTCGGTCTCCGAGCGCACCTTCTTGCCGGTCTGCAATGCGGCGCGGAAGACGGCGTCGAGCTCGGCGCCCAGCATGCCGGCGCGGGAAGCGAGGCGGTGCGCATCCTTCACCTGGGCCAGCACCTGCGGCTCGCCGACGATCTGGGATTCCAGCGAGGCCGCCACGGCGAAGGCGTA
>DATKNM010000071.1:0-18627 GCA_035541335.1 Binatia bacterium | reverse complement strand
GCAGGCCGACGATGCCGCAATTGAAGCCCATAACGCCAAGTCCCGGGAAAGCTTGAACAAATGCCCGAAATCGGCGCCGGATGAGGTCCGATCGGCAGGCCTGCGGTCATGACAGAATCCGCCGGCTCTGTCCAGTAATGTAGGCCCGGCTCCGGAGGCGGGCTGGCGCCCTTCCGGTGCCCCCTCTACACTCGGAATCGCGGGGAGCGTGGAGGCTTGCCGGACGGGGATCCCATGGTCGGATTCTGCGCGCGCTTTGTCTTGCCTGCCGCAATGGCGGCTTCCCTCGCCCTGGCTTCGAGCGCCTACGCTCAGGATGCGGGCCAGCTGCAGGACCAGCAGCAGCAGCTCCAGGAACAGCAGCAGGACCTCCAGGGCCAGATCGACGAAGGGCAGACAAGGCTCTACGACCAGCAGCAGGAGCTCCAGCAGCAGCAGGATGAGGGCCAGACCCGGCTCTACGACCAGCAGCAGCAACTTCAGGATCAGCAGGGCGCGAGTCAGGAACAGCAGGACCAGCAGCAGCAGCAGCTCTACGACCAGCAGCAGGAGTTGCAACAGCAGCAGGAAGAGGGCCAGCAGCGGCTCGACGACCAGCAACAGCAACTGCAGGACCAGCAGGACTACGGCCAGCAGCAGCTCGACGACCAGCAGCAACAGCTGCAGGAACAGCAGAACGAGATGCAGGACCAGCAGGAAGAGGACTCGCAGCCCGATCAATCCGGGTCCGACGATTCCCAGCAGCAGGACTATTCCCCGCCGGAAGAGTCTGAGCCGCAGCCGGATTCCGGGAGCGACTCCTCCGGAAGTGAGTGACGCGCGTCACAAGCGCTTCAAAGCCTCGGTCTCAACGGAAAATTCTTCGCCCTGACGGGACTTGCGCGAGCGGCAGGCCGCTCGGCCGAACGCGGTTCGGAATCACCGGTCCGGGGTGTGCCGCCGCCGAACGCCGTCCGGAATGTTGATCTCAGTCATACGTATATAGCGGTATACCGATGCGTATAGGAACGCCGCGTCGGTGATACTTTAATTATGTATTTCATGAACTACTGTGATTTATCAATAAGTTAGTAAATAACTAAGTGCCACGTTTGAAAATTTGCGCGCTGAACCATTTCCGTATAGATGGCGACCCCACGCGTATCGGAGCGCACTTCACGGGGAACAGGGGTTCAGCCATGGCACTCGACGCATTGAACGACTTCGACCGGATCATCGGCGGCATCGCCACCGGCAACGTCATCACCGGCACCAACACCTTGAGCGGCAAGTCCGGCAAGGATGTCCCGGGTGCCGTGCCCGATGCCATCACCGACATTCAGTTCATGGGAACGTTGAAGAGCGTTCCCGCCGGCGGCGTGGATATCGGCGGCCTCTACGGCGAGCTGCACATCAATCCCGACGGCAGCTACAGCTACACGCGTTTCGCCGCGCACATCTATGACCTTGGGGCGCCGCAGCCGGGCACCCAGGAAGTCTTCACCTACACGGTCCAGGACAAGAATGGCGTCACAGATACGGCGACGCTGACCATCGAGGCCTTTGCCGAGGGGAGCACGCAGCTCGACAAGAGCGGCGCGCATGTCGGCAGCGCCTTCGACGACTTCATCACGGCCGGCGGCAAGAATGCCTTCTCGCTGAACGCCGCCGGCATGGTGGCGATCGACGGCGCAGGCGGCGACGACAAGATTATCGGCGACAACACGCAGGCCAACCTGCTCATGGGCGGGGCCGGGGACGACTGGTTGATCGGTGGCGGCAAGAACGACACGCTCGACGGCGGCGCTGGTGCCGACCTGATGGACGGCGGCGCCGGCGAGGACACGGCGAGCTATGCGAGCGCCACGGCCGGCGTAACGGTCGATCTCGAGACCGGCGCCACCGGCGGCGCGGCCGCCGGCGATCAACTGATCAGCATCGAGGACGTGACCGGCAGCGCCTTCAACGACATCCTGACCGGCGACGCCAGCAAGAATGTCATCAAGGGTCAGGGCGGCAACGACAGCGAGTTCGGCGGCGACAACGCCGACACTCTTTACGGCGGTGCCGGCGACGACACGCTGTCGGGCGGTGACGGCGACGACCAACTCGACGGCGGCGCAGGCGCCGATGCTTTGATCGGCGGCGCCGGCACTGATTACGCGTGGTACGGCGACGCCGCCGCGGCCATCGTCCTCGACCTGGCGGATCTCAGCAAGAATGCCGGCGAGGCGAAGGGCGACAGCTATTCCGACATCGAGGAGTATGTCGGCACCGCCTTCAATGACGTGATGATCGGCGGCGACGGCGCCGATCATCTGCACGGATTCTCCGGTGACGACAAGATCGACGGTGGGAAAGGCGATGACTCGCTCTACGGCGGCATCGGCAACGACACCATCGCCGGCGGCGAAGGCAATGACACCATCGAAGGCGACAGCGGCGAGGATGTGCTCGACGGCGGTGCCGGCAACGACACGCTCGATGGCGGCAGCGACGACGACACGGTCAAGGGCGGTGCTGGTGACGACATGATCGTCGGCGGCACCGGCAACGACGTGCTGGATGGCGGCGCCGGCGCCGATGCAATGGATGGCGGCGCCGACTTCGACTATGCGAGCTACAAGGATGCCACCGCCGCAGTCGGCGCATGGCTCGGCGGCCCGATCTTGAACTCCGGCGACGCCGTGGGTGACACCTATACGAACATCGAGGGCCTGATTGGTTCCAAGTTCGCCGACGTTCTGGTCGGCGACGACAACGAGAACACGATCTACGGCGGCGCCGGCAATGATGTCACTTTCGGCATGGGCGATGCCGACACCATATATGGTGAAGCCGGCGACGATTCAATCGACGGCAATCTCGGCAGCGATCACCTGTTCGGCGGCGCCGGCAACGATAAGCTGTTCGGCGACGAAGACAGCGATGTGCTCGTCGGCGGCGCCGGCGCAGACAAGCTGGACGGCGGCGCGGGCAGCGACGCCGCTTCCTATGAGGATGCGACCGCGGGCCTCACCGTCGATCTCGCCAACACCGCGCTCAATACCGGCGACGCCAAGGGCGACAGCTACATCTCGATCGAGCAGATCTGGGCAAGCAATCTTGCCGACAAACTCATCGGCGACGGCGGCGCCAACATACTGGCCGGCAACGGCGGCAACGACACGATCGACGGCGGCGACGGCAAGGACCTGCTCTATGGCGACAACGGCAATGACGTCGTCAAAGGCGGCGGCGACGACGACCTGGTCTCCGGCGAAAACGGCAACGACCAGCTCTACGGCGATGACGGCAAAGATGGCATCTACGGTGGCGCCGGCAACGATCTCATGTCCGGCGGTGCCGGCAACGACGTGCTCTACGGCAACGAGGACAACGACACGGAGGACGGCGGCACCGGTGACGACTTCGTCTACGGCAATACCGGAAACGACATCCTGGCGGGCGGTCTTGGGAACGACACGCTGAGCGGCGACGAGGGCAGCGACACGCTGGACGGCGGCGCCGGCAACGATGAACTGCATGGCGGCGACGCTGGCGACAAGCTGGTCGGCGGAATCGGTGACGATCTCCTGTTCGGTGAGCAGGGCAACGACACCTTGGACGGCGGCGACGGCAACGACGAGCTCCATGGCGGCACCGAGGACGACAAGCTCACCGGCGGTGCCGGCAATGACCTCCTGTTTGGGGAGGACGGCAACGACCAGATGGATGGCGGAGCCGGCAACGACCAGATGGACGGCGGCATCGGCAATGACGTGATGCTCGGCGGAATCGGCGACGACACCTTCTCCGGCAATACCGGCGACGACAAGATGGACGGCGGCGACGGTGCCGATACCGTGCTCGGCGGTGCGGACAACGACACATTGATCGGCGGCAAAGGCGACGACGTCCTCAACGGCGGCGACGATGACGACCTGCTGGAAGGCGGGGTAGGCGCGGATACGCTGACCGGCGGCAACGGCTTCGACGTGGCGAGCTATCGGAACGCTTCGACGGGCGTGACGGCCGATCTCTCCAACAGCGCAAACAACACCGGCGAGGCAGCGGGCGACACCTACAACACGATCGAGGGTCTGGCCGGCAGCAAGTTCAACGATGCCCTCACCGGCGACGGCAGCGCCAACACGCTGAGCGGCGGGGCGGGCAGCGACACGTTGAAGGGCGGCGGGGGCATCGACACGCTGATCGGCGGCGCAGGTGCCGATAAGCTGGACGGCGGCGCCGACTTCGACAATGCTTCCTATGCGGATGCGACCAAGGCGGTCACGGTCGATCTCGCCGATCTCGGCAAGAACACCGGCGACGCCAAGGGCGACACCTATATCTCGATCGAGGCGATCGAAGGCAGCAAGTTCAACGACGTGCTCATCGGCGACGGCAACGCCAACGTTCTCGGCGGCGGCGCCGGCAACGACAAGCTGTCCGGCGGCCTGAGCGGCGACGCTCTCTATGGCGAGGAAGGTGATGACACGCTGGATGGCGGCGACGGGGGCGATGCCCTGGTCGGCGGGGCCGGCAACGACATCCTGATCGGCGGCGCCGGCGGCGACAACCTGTTCGGCGACGCAGGTATCGACACCGCAAGCTATGCCAATCTGCTGGCGGGCATCACCATTGATCTCACCAATACCGCCAACAGCACCGGCGACGCCCAGGGCGATGTCTACACCGACATCGAGGTCATCCTCGGCACCCAGGGCGACGATATCTTCCTAGCCGATGCCGCCGGCACCTTCAAGCTGCACGGCGGCAAGGGCGCGGACATTCTCAATGGCGGCAGCGGCGCGGATTGGCTTTATGGCGACGAGGGCAACGACATCATCAACGGCGGCGACGGTGCCGACTTTCTGTTCGGCGGCGCCGGCAATGACACGCTGCATGGCGGCGCCGGCACCAATACCTTCATCGGCGATGCCGGTGCCGACGCCTATTTCGGCGGTGCCGACACCGACGTCATGGACTTCGAGTTCTCGACCGCCGGCATCACGCTCGACCTGCTGAACGGCGCACTGAACAAAGGCGACGCCAAGGGCGACACGTTCACCGCGATCGACATCTTCGAAGGCTCGAACTTCGCCGACAAGATGGCCGGCAGCAACGGCGACGACTATTTCGTCGGCAATGCAGGCGCCGACACGATCGACGGCCGGGGCGGTGACGACACGATCACCGGCGGCGACGGTGCGGACAAGCTGACGGGCGGTGACGGCAACGACACGATTTCGGGCAACGCAGCCAATGACAAGATCGATGGCGGCGGCGGCAATGATCAGCTTTGGGGCGACGACGGCAACGACACCATCACCGGTGGCGACGGCAACGACATCATCCACGGCGGCGCCGGCCATGATGTGATCTCCGGCGGCGCGGGCGATGATTTCATTGACGGAGAGTCCGGCAACAACACGATCAGCGGCGGCGACGGCAACGACAACCTTCGCGGGGGAACCGGTGACGACCAGATCGACGGCGGCACCGGCAATGACTTCCTCGAAGCCGACGTCGGCAACGACAAGCTGAGCGGCGGCGCCGGCGACGACAACATGGACGGCTGGATCGGCAACGACAAACTCGACGGCGGCGCCGGCAACGACTACATGACCGGCGATGACGGCAACGATGTTGTCGCCGGCGGACTCGGTGACGACTCCGTCTTCGGCGGCAACGGCAACGACATCTTGCAGGGCGGCGCCGGCAACGACCTGCTTTGGGGCGGCTCGGGACACGACACGCTCACGGGAGGCGCCGGGGCCGACAGTTTCCTCGTCGAGGTGGCGCCGGGCTTCGGCGCACAGGACCAGAAAGTCACGGACTTCAAGCCGAGTGAGGATTTCCTGCAGTTCGACAATGTCTTCGACGGCCCCGGAAACGACATTCAGGACCTGATCGACGCAGGCGTCCATGCCGTCAGCAAGGGCACCACGCTTCAAATATACGTGCCGGAGAGCGGCGATACGCCGGCGATGACCATCACCAACTGGACCGGGCCGCAGATCACCTCGACCCAGGACCTCGCCCAGGCCTTGGGCTCACATCTGCAGATCTCGCACTGATCGACGTTGAGGCCGGCGGGAAGCTGAAACCCGCAACAGCCGAAGCCGGCGAACCGGCGGAAGCAGGGCTATTCGGCCTTGCTTCCGCCATCCGCCTTCGCCTCTTTCGGCGGGGGCGGGTTCAGGGTCACGCTGACCTTGTTCATGAAGCGGCCGTCATCGCCGGCGATCATCAGCGGGATCGCCTCGGCGACCGCGTCGAGTACCGCCTGGACCTCCGGCCGCTCCTCCTTGAAGAAGTCCATGAGGACATAGGCCTTCACCAGCTCCTTCTGGCCGGGATGGCCGACGCCGAGGCGGATCCGCCAATAGTCTTCGCCGATATGGGCGTCGATCGAGCGGATGCCGTTGTGACCGCCGGCGCCGCCGGCGCGCTTCACCCGTACCTTGCCGAGCGGCAGGTCGATCTCGTCGTAGATCACGATCACGTCGGTGGGGCTGAGTTTGTAGAACTGCATGGCCGCCTGCACCGCGCGGCCGGAATCGTTCATGAAGGTCTCGGGGCAGAGCGCCAGCACCTTCTCGCCGTCGATCGTGCCTTCGGCGGTGAGAGCGTGGAACCGCTCCCTGACCGGGCCAAAAGAATGGCGGCGGACGATCGCATCCGCCGCCATGAAGCCGATATTGTGGCGGTTGCCTGCGTAACGCGGGCCGGGATTGCCCAGGCCGACGAGGAGACGCATATGCTTGGCAACCCGCCCTTTGGTCGTTCTCTGTCGTCTTTAGCCTTACTTCTTCTTCTCGGGCGCCTTCGCGGCCGGAGCCGCGGCCTTGGCGGCGCCACCGGCAGCCGCACCCGCGGCCGGAGCGGCGGCACCGGCGGCCGGAGCCGCAGCACCCCCAGCCGGTGTCGCAACGGCGGGCGCACCCGCGGCGGCAGCCGCAGCGGCGGCGGCCTTCTCGGCGGCTTCCTGCTGCTCGGCCTTGAGGCCCGTCGGCGCACCGATCGAGACCACCGTGAAGTCGCGCTCCTTGACAACGAGCTTGGCGTTCTCCGGCAGCTTCACCGAGTTGATGTGGATCGAGCCGCCGATCTCGAGGCCGGTCACATCGACCTCAATCGCCTGCGGGATCGCATCCGGCGAGCAGATGAACTCGATCTCGTGGCGCACCAGGTTCAGCACGCCGCCGCGCTTCAGGCCCGGGCTCGCGGCCTCGTTGCGGATGACGATCGGCACGTTGACATGGACCTTGGTGTCCTTGCCGATGCGCTGGAAATCGACGTGCAGCGGACGGTCGGTCACCGGGTCGACCTGCACGTCGCGCGGCAGCACGCGGTGCTTGGTGCCCTTGAGATCGACGTCGAGCAGCGTCGCGTAGAACGTCTTCGAATGGATCAGGCGGTCGATCTCCTTCGGATCCAACGAGATCAGCGTCGGCTCCTTCTTGTCGCCATAGATGACTGCGGGGACACGACCGTTACGACGGGATTCACGGGCGGGCCCCTTTCCGGCGCGGTCGCGTGCTTCCGCGCTGATGCTTTCCACTGCGGCCATGATGTACTCCTTCAAGTGTCGCAGTTTTCACCATGCGACCCATTCGCATGGCGACCGGCGGCCTCCAGGGGTGCCAGCCGGATTTCCCACCGAACTCTATAGAGGTTCAGCCCGCAACGCGGTGGATCGCCACGGGCCGGTCGGTAGATCAGTCAAACAGCGAGGAGACCGACTTCTCTTCGCTGATCCGGGCCATCGCTTCCGCGAGCAGCGGGGCGATGGTGAGCTGGCGGACGGTCTGCGAGACGCGGACCGCCTCGGTCGCCTGAATGCTGTCGGTGATGACCAGGCTCTGCAATGGCGACGCCGAGACGCGGGCAACTGCGCCGCCGGAGAGCACGCCATGGGTCACGTAAGCGGAAACGGATTCGGCGCCGGCTTCTTTCAGTGCCACCGCGGCGTTGCAAAGCGTGCCGGCGGAATCGACGATATCATCGACCAGGATGCAGCGGGTGCCGTCCACCTCGCCGATGATGTGCATCACCTCGGAGACGCCGGCGCGCTCGCGGCGCTTGTCGATGATGGCGAGGTCGGCGTCGAGTCTTTTTGCGATCGCCCGGGCCCGTACCACGCCGCCGACATCCGGGCTGACGATGGTGAGGTTGTTGCCCGGGAAGCGGTCTTTGATGTCCTTGATCAGGACCGGGGCCGCGAACAGGTTGTCGGTCGGGATGTCGAAGAAGCCCTGGATCTGGCCGGCATGGAGGTCCACCGTCAGCACGCGGTTGGCGCCGGCGACGGAGATCAGGTTGGCGACCAGCTTCGCGGAGATCGGCGTGCGCGGGCCCGACTTCCGGTCCTGGCGGGCATAGCCGTAATAGGGGATGACGGCGGTGATGCGGCGCGCCGAGCTTCGCTTCAGCGCATCCAGGATGACCAGCAGCTCCATCAGGTTGTCGTTGGTCGGGAACGAGGTGGGCTGCACGACGAACATGTCCTCGCCGCGCACGTTCTCCTGGATCTCGACGAAGACTTCCATGTCGGAGAAGCGCCGGATACTGGCATTGACCAGCGGCAGATTCAGATAGGCAGAGATCGCCTCGGCCAGAGGCCGATTGCTGTTGCCTGTCAGGATCTTCATCTCTGCCTCTAAAGCGCGCGCCGAACCCGCATTCCGCTCTGCCGCGGCGGCCGTCCAACCGGACCGGCCGCTGCGCATCCATCCCAGGGATTCTGCAGGGGCGAAAAGCGCGCGGAATTTAACAGCGGTATGACAGGCTGTCGAGGGTGAAGAATCGCGAGCGGCGGCGCCTTATCTCTTTGGAAATGCTAGGTAAAAATGCACCCATGCATTACCGGACTACGAGCTCCGTCGAGCGCTTGGAGAGCACTTCGGCGGCACCTTCGGTCACCAGCACGGTCTGGCCGGAGGTCATGGCGAGGCCGGCGGCGCTGTCGAAGATGATCAGGTGGATGAAATAGACCTGCCCCGGCGCCGCCAATTCCGGGTTGCCGTGGTAGAACATCGGCCAATCCATCCAGTTGGGGGCATAGACCGCGCCGAGGCTGTAGCCGGTCGCGTTCATGCGGTGCGCCTGGTAGCCGGCCTTGTCCAGCACCCGGGCATGGGCGTCGAACACCTCGCCGATCGGCCGCCCGGGTTTCAGGGCGGCCTTGCAGGCTTCCAGCGCGTCGACCGCGACCTTATGCATCTCGACCTGGCGGGCCGGCGGCTTGCCGATCGGGATCGTGCGCATCAGGCACGAATGGTAGTGGCGATAGACGCCGGCGAACTCGAGCGTGAGCTGGTCCTGCTTCTCCAGCACCCGACGCCCGGTTTTGTAGCGGCAGAGCAGGGCATCGGCGCCGGAGCCGATGATGAATTCGTTGGCGGGATCGTCGCCGTCGTTGCGGATGATGATCGACTGCATGGCGGCCAGGATCTCCGCCTCGGAGACGCCGGGTGCGGCGAGGCGATGCGCCTCGTCGAGGGCGAGATCGGCGAGCTCCGCCGCCTTGCGCACATAGGCGATCTCGGCCGGACTCTTCACCAGGCGCTGGCGGCTGACGAGGTCGGAGGCATCGATGAGGGTCGCGAAGCCGTCGAAGGCGGCCTGCAGCCGCATGCCGTTGCGCGCGGTGAGGCCATAGGCCTCCCATTCGACGCCGAGCTTCTTGCCAGAGCAGCCGAAGCTTTTCAGGATCTCGCGGAGCTCGGTCGCAGGGCTCGCCTCCGGCCCATCGACCCAGATGCGGATGTCCTCGATGTCCGAGGTGTGCTGCGCCTGGCGCAGATCTGGCGCCCGCGTCAGCAGCATCACCCGGCCGTCGGCGCCGAGATAGAGGCATTGGAAGTAGACGTAGCCGAAGGTGTCGTAGCCGGTCAGGTAGTACATGCTCTCCTGCCGGAACATCAGGAGGCCGTCGAGGCCGCGCTTCTGCATGGCCGACACCGAGGCCGCGCGCCGCGCCGCCAGTTCCTGTTTCGAGAAATGCAGGGCCATCGTCAAACCGCTCCGGGCTATGCCAATCCGATGAGGGAGATCTGCCGGCCGTAGTCCGGCTCGCGCTGCAGGGTCGTGCGGCGGTAGCTGAAGAAGTCCTCGGCTTCCGCGCAGGTGTCGTTGCCGGCGACCTCGACAGCTGCGAGGCCGAGCGCCACCAGTTGCTGGGCGACGAAGCCGACCAAGTCGAACATGAAATGCCGGCAGCGGGTCGAGGTCGTGAAGTACTTCGCGTTGGCCGGATCGAGGTCGATGAAGCGCTGCGGGAATTCCGGCCCGACCTCGTAGGATTTCTGGGCGATCGCCGGGCCGACCCCGGCGCGGATGCGGCCACGATCCGCGCCGAGTGCGGTCATCGCCTCGATTGTCTCCGGCAGGACGCCGGTGACGGCGCCTTTCCAGCCGGCATGGGCGGCGCCGATCACGCCGGCTTCAGGATCGGCGAACAGGACCGGCACGCAATCGGCGGTCAGGATGCCGAGGGTGATGCCGCGTGTCTTGGAGACGAGCCCGTCCACTTCCGGGCGACTGTCCCGCTGCCACGTATGGTCCACCACTGCGACCTTGGCGCTGTGGACCTGATAGGCGGTCGCCAGCGAGTCCGCGGCGAGGCCGACCATGTGCAGGGCGCGGGCACGGTTCTCGACCACGGCGGCGCCGTCATCCTTGGAGCCGAGGCCGCAATTCAGAGAGCGATAGATCCCCTCGCTGACGCCGCCGTGGCGGGTCAGGAATCCATGGCGGATGCCGGGGAGGCTCTTGAGGTTGGAAAGCTCGATCATAACCCGGCGGGCTGCGGAAGATTGGGCGTGGCCAGTGCCAGCACCTTGAAGAGACTGCCCATTCCTTCGGCGCCGATCAAGCGTTGCAGCGCGGCGTCGACCTCGACAGAGGTCGCGGCGTCAGCCTTCGACTTCAGGGTGTCGGCGCGGAGGGCGATACCGAGCACCTGCAGGAACTCGCTCTGGGTCCTGGGACCGAAGACGGCGGCGCCGGCAGTGCGGGCAGCGTCCGCCAGGGCGGCGAAATCGACATGCGCCGTCAGATCGGCACTGCCCGGCGCTACCAGCGGGTCGTGGTGGGCATGGCCCTGGAGCGCCTGCAGCGAATCGCCGATTCCGCTCCGCGTCGGCCCGTAGTCGATGATCAAGGCCGCACCTGGGCTGCGCGCAAAGCGCCGTCCCAGCGCCGCAGCCAGCCGCAACCCCGCCGGCCCGACCTCGACGATCTCGCCCGGCTGCGCGCTGCGGTGCTCGGGACGCAGCAGGTCGAGCCCGTCCGCCGGCGCGGCGTCGCCGAAGGCGAATCCGGTCTCGGCCGCGACCACCACGCGTTCGCGCCAGCCGCGGTCGGTCATGACGAACTGACGGATCGGGAGCGCGTCCCAGAACTCGTTGGCGACCAGCAGCAGCGGCCCCGGCGGCAGCGAATCGAAGCTGCGATGCCATTCCGGCGCGAAGCCCTGCAATACCGATTTCTGCGCAGCGATCAGTGTCGCGTTGATCTCCACCAGATGTATCCGTGCCGCCGCCAGGAAATCCGGTGCGACCCGCGCGGCGCGGAGCGCGTCGGCCATCAGGGTGCCGCGGCCTGGCCCGAGTTCGGCGAGCAGAAAGGGAGCGGGCTTGCCCATCCGGGTCCAAAGGTCGACGCACCAGAGGCCGATCATCTCGCCGAACATCTGGCTCACTTCCGGCGCCGTGGTGAAGTCGCCGCCGGCGCCCAGCGGATCGCGCTCGGCGTAATAGTGGCCGAGCGCCAGCTCCATGTATTCGGCAATCGTCACATGTCCCTCAGCGTCGATGCGCCGGCGCAGCTCGTGCGCGACCGCATCGCCGACCACGGCCGGACTCACGGCTTGGAGGGCTTCGCGGCGGGAGGCAGCGCGAGCGGCTTCGCGCGCCAGACCAGATAGAGGCCGTAGAGCAGCATCGGAACGCTCAGCCACTGGCCCCAGGTCGTGATGTCGTTCGGCAGCGTCACTTCGGGTTCCCGGAACTGCTCGCCGATCATGCGCGCGACTGCATAGCCCATCAGGAATACGCCCGACAGCATGCCGAGCTTGGTGCGGACCTTCTCACGCCGCGCGAACAGGTAGAGCACGAGGAACAGCGCCACGCCTTCAAGCCCGGCCTCGTAGAGCTGGCTCGGATGGCGCGGCAGCTGGTCCACCTTCGGGAAGATCACGGCCCAGGGCACGTCGGTCGGCCGGCCCCAGAGCTCGCCATTGATGAAATTCGCGATGCGCCCCAGCAGGAGCCCAAGCGGCGTCGCGGCGGCGATCGGATCGGCGATGGCAAAGAACGGGATCTTCTTCGCCCGGCCGTAGAGGAGCATCGCCAGGATGACGCCGAGCAGGCCGCCATGGAACGCCATGCCGCCCTTCCAGATCATCACGATCTCGGCGGGATGCGCGAAGTAGTAGCTCGGCTCCCAGAGCAGCACCTGCCCCAACCGGCCGCCGACAATGATGCCGACCGTGCACCAGGTCACGAGATCGTCGCAATTGTCGCGGCTGAGCAGGCGGGGCGGCTTCTCCGTAAGCCAGAGCACATAGCGCCAGGCGAGCACGATCCCGGTGATGTAGGCGAGCGCGTACCAGCGAATCACCAGCGGACCCAGCTGCAGCGCGACCGGATTGAAATCGGGAAACACGAAGGCGTTCATGCGCGAGGTCTCATCGCTTCGGGGCTTACCTTCCGGTGCGGGTGCGCTAGAATGGCGAAGGCGTTATATCGGCGCGATGCTTTCCCGGCAAGCCGAGGCCGGATGGAGGAACCTTCATGCAGACCGACAATCGATTGCTGGACGACGTGGCCAAGGCGGCGAGCGGTGCGCTCGGCTCCCTGGCCGGTTTGCGTCACGAAATCGAAATGCGGGTGCAGCAGCAGCTGGAGCGCCTGCTGGGACGCATGAACCTGGTCAGCCGCGAAGAGTTCGAGACCATGAAGGCGGTCGCCCAGGCCGCCCGCGAGGAGCAGATCAAGCTCGAGCGCCGCCTCGCCGAGATCGAAGCCCGGCTGAACGCCGCACCCGCTTCGCCGGGGACGCCCCAGGGCACGACGCAACAACAATCCTGACCGACAGGCGCTGAACCCGGGCTGCGGCATCCTGGCCGTTGCATTCGCTTGGGCGTATGGGTACATTTGTACCAGGATAACAAACCAGAGCTGAAGATGCTGGAAGTCGAGCGGGTGCAGACCGGGGTCAGGATCGAAAAGCGCCTGTTGAAGGTGCTGAAGGCCCTGGCCGAGCTGAAGGATCTCTCGCTGGGCGACCTCCTGGAGGGGATCTGCCTCCATGCGCTCGAGGGCAAGGCGCCGTTCGAGAAGGAGACCTTGCGGCAGATCCGCGAGCTGAAGCGGATCTACGGGCTCACCCTCAGCGCCAGCGACAGCCATCAGCTGAAGGAGACCGGTGCATGAACGCCGAACCGATGTCGGAGGATGATCTCCTCGCCGCCTTCGAGGCGGCGACGCTGCCGCTCGCGGCCTTCGACCACCGCGCCCATGTGCGCGTCGGCTATCTCTATCTACGGCGCCATGGCCTGGGCGCCGCCATCGAGCGGTTCGGACGCGCCTTGCGCGCCTTCGCCGCCGCCAACGGCAAGGACGGCCTCTATCACGAGACCGTCACCGTCGCCTTCCTGGCGCTGATCAACGAGCGGATCGCCGAAAGCGAGAGCGGAAGCTGGGAAGACTTCGCCGCCGCCAACGTCGACCTCATGAACCGCAACAGCCTCGCGCAGTTCTATGCGCCGGAGGAGTTGGCGGCACCCGAGGCGCGCCGCGTGTTCCGCCTGCCGCGGCGTCGCGCGGGCTAAACCGCGGTAAAGCAGTTATCGACGAAGAGCACCCTCGACATCGCCGAGGGCACGGTCAAGAACCACCGCAAGAGCATGTACGCCAAGCTCGGCATCTCCAGCCAGCGCGAGCTCTTCACGCAGCTCGTCCGCTATGTGCTGCAGTGAGATGACGGCGCTGCCGTCGCCCCGCGTCGACCGTGAACAAATCGGAATCGAAACGAGTCGACCGACGATCCGATCTCGGGCCGATCCGGAATCGCCGTCTCGAAACCCGCGCCAAACCTGCGTCTCGTTAAATTCTCTTAAAAGGACTCTTGCGCCGGAGTCTTAAATTTGCGACTCTAAATGTGGTGGGAAACACAAAATTGACCATCAAATCCTGGGGTCGAGCGCCCCACCTGCGCCGATTCCTGGTGGCCGACGCATGGAGGGCGCTCTGATGACTACGCTCCGAACCGAGTCGACCCCGGTCCCGACCTCCAACCCCCTCGATGTCATGGAAGAATTGGTCAGCGCCAACGAGTGGCGCTACGACCGTTCCAACGACGAGGAGATGATCGTCGAGATCGCCGGGCAGTGGTGCGAATACCGGATGTTCTTCGTCTGGCAGGCCGATCTCGGCGCCATGTATTTCTCCAGCCTGTTCGATCTCAAAGTCCCCGGGCAGAAGAAACGGGAGGCGGCGGAGCTCCTCTCGATGATCAATGAGCGGCTCTGGCTCGGCCATTTCGACCTCTGCTCGGAAGAGAGTGCGCCGATGTTCCGCCACACCATCCTGCTGCGCGGCACGTCGGGCGTCACCGTCGAGCAGCTCGAGGACCTGATGGAGGCGGCCTTGTGCGAATGCGAGCGCTACTACCCGGCGTTCCAGTTCGTGATCTGGGGCGGCAAGCGGCCCGACGAGGCGATGCAGGCCGCCATGCTGGAGACCGTCGGCGAAGCCTGATAGCGTCTCTTCATGACAGATACGGAACGGCAGAAGCTGCATCTGCCGGGGCCTCTGGTCCTGGTCGGCTGCGGCAAGATGGGCGGCGCGCTGCTGCGCGGCTGGCTCGCGCGCGGCGTCGACCCCAAGCAGGTGACCGCGATCGACATCAACCCGGTCGGGCTCGATGATGTCCAGGCGAAGGGCGTCACCGTCATCGCCAAGGCGTCCGCGCTCTCGGCGAGTCTCAAGCCGGCGCTGTTGCTGCTCGCCGTGAAGCCGCAATTCATGGACGACGCGCTGCCGGACTATCGCCGTTATGTCGGTCCCGACGCGACCTTCCTGTCGATCGCGGCGGGCAAGACCCTCGCCTATTTCAAGGACCGGCTCGGAACCGCCGCCGAGATCGTGCGCTCGATGCCGAACACGCCCGCGGCGGTCGGCCGCGGCATCACCGCGATCTACCGCGATCCCAAGGTCCGAAAGGAGCGGCTTGCGCTCTGTGGTGCGCTCCTCGAGGCCGTCGGCAAGGTCGAATGGGTCGATGACGAGGACCTCTTGAACGCCGTGACCGCGGTCTCCGGCGGCGGGCCGGCCTATGTCTTCCTCCTGATCGAATGCCTCGCCGAGGCCGGCCGTGCGGCGGGATTGCCGGCCGACCTCGCGATGCGCCTCGCGCGCGAGACCGTCTCCGGATCCGGCGAACTGGCGCGGCTCTCGGAGGAAAGTGCAGCCCAGCTGCGCCAGAACGTCACCAGCCCGAAGGGCACGACGCTCGAGGCCTTGAACGTGCTGATGGCGGAAGACGGCCTGCAGCGGCTGATGGTGAAGGCGATCGCCGCCGCCACCCGGCGCTCGCGGGAACTCGCACAATAATGGCGAATTGATGTCGAACGGTACGCCGTCCGATTCCGGGAAGTCGAGCGTCGAGCGCGTCCGTGCCGCCTTGGCGGCGCTTGGGATCGTGACCGAGATCAAGGAGTTCTCGGCCTCGACGCGGACCTCGGCGGACGCTGCCGCGGCGATCGGCTGCGCGGTGGCGCAGATTGCGAAGTCTCTGGTGTTCCGCGGCAGGCCGTCAGGCCGCGCGATCCTGGTGATGGCGAGCGGCGCCAATCGCGTCGACGAGGCGAAGCTCGCTGCGGCACTGGGGGAAACCATCGGCAAGGCCGATGCCGATTTCGTGCGGGCCGAGACCGGCTTTGCCATCGGCGGCGTCGCCCCGGTCGGTCATGACCGCGGGGCCCTGGGCGGCCGGTTGAAGACTTTCATCGACGCCGACCTGATGGTGTTCGATGCGATCTGGGCGGCGGCCGGCTCGCCCAACAGCGTCTTCCGCCTGACCCCTGCGGAGCTGGTGCGGGTTACCGGCGGTGAGGTTGCTGTCATCAAGGCGTGATCGCCCAAGGTTTGATGCCCTAAGGTTTGATGAGGGCATCCCTTGATGCCACGTGGCAGCGGAGCGATATTCTCTCAAGTCTCGCGAAACGAGACAGGCTCTCAGGAGGCTCGGATCATGGCTAGACGGGCTAGAGCGAAGAAGAAGACGCCGGCGAAGACCAAGACCAAGCGTGCGTCTCGCGGCACCGCATCCGCAGCGCCACGGGACAAGATGAGCGCTGCAGCTGCTTTGCGCCGCGCCCTGCTGGCGCTGGTCGAGGAGCGCGGCTGGCCTGACCTCTCCTTCGCCGAGATCGCCGAGGAGGCGGGGGTGCCGATCGCCGAGGCACACGGTATCTATTCGAGCAAGGCGGCAATCCTGACGGGCCTGACCCGCGCGGTGGACGAGCGCGTGCTCTCCGCGATCGACGCCGAGCCCCTGGAAGGCTCCGCCAAGGATCGCCTGTTCGATCTTCTGATGCGCCGGTTCGACGTGCTGAAGCGCGACCGTGGCGCCTATCGCCGCCTGATGCGCCAGCTGCCGGCGACACCGGCCGAGTTCGCCTGCCTGCTCTGCCAGCTGCGCCGCTCGATGACATTGACCCTGGAAGCCGCCGGGCTCAGCGCCAGCGGGTTGAAAGGGGCTCTCAGGCGGAAGGGTCTGTTCGCGATCTACATGGCGGGGCTCCGGGCCTTTGCCAACGATGAGAGCGAGGATCTCGCGAAGACCATGGCCGAGGTCGACAAGCGCCTCGGCCAGGCGGCGCGCCTCTCGGAAATGCTGAATCGCCGCCGCCCGCAGGCCGCCTAGCGCCGGCCTTCAAGGGCGGAATACGCTCGCGCTGAATCATCGTGCCGCGTCATCTCGCGTCGGCGGCAGGAAATTGCAGAATTCTCTCGCATAGGTTGCGTCCGGACCCGGATTGCGCTATAGTCTCCCTCGCCAACTTTGACCGGACCTTTACAAATCAAAAAATCGGTTTGGCGCCTGCCGTTGGAATTTCGTCGTTCGTTGTCAGAGGCTTAAGTCGCTTTGACAGGGCCTTGAACGGGCGGCGGGCGTAAAAGGCGACGGTGGCGCTCTCGCTCGATCAGCCGGATGCGATCGAAGCTGATTTCGCCGCGCTCTAGCTTTTTGCGACGATCACTTGCGTTCCGGCGTCGCGGAAGGCTTGTGCCAGATGGGCGGGGGGCGGGCTCTCGGTCACCACGACATGGCAGGCCTTGAGCTCGCAGATCCGGGCCATGGCGCGGTGATCGAACTTCGATGAATCGCACAGCGCCACCACCTGGCCGGCGCGGGCGATGAAGGCGCGCTTCACGTCGCTGTCTTCCAGCGAGTAGTCGTAGAATCCGCTCTCGACCACGCCCGACACGCCGATGAAGGCGCGGTCGAAGTGATAGTTGCGCGCGTGGTCGCTGGCGGTCGCGCCGATCACGGCCATTTCCGGCGCGCGCAACTGGCCGCCGAGGACATAGACCGGGCTCGCGCCGGCGCTCAACGTCATCGCGGCCGGCAGATTGTTGGTGAAGACGTTGAGATCGGTGCGGCCGGTGAGTTCCTTGGCGAGGGCGAGCACCGAAGTGCCGACGTCGAGCGCGATGGTCTCGCCGGCGCCGATCAGCGCCGCTGCCGCGGCAGCCATCCGCGCCTTCGCGCCGGCCTGCCGGCGTCGGCGCTGCTCGAACACCGGCTCGACCTCGTCGAACACCTCGAGGCGCCGACCGTGGATCGCCACTGCGCCGCCATGCGTTCTGGTGAGCACGCCTTGGGCCTCCAGGGCCTCGAGGTCGCGCCGGATGGTCATCGCGGAGACGCCCATGCGCTGCGCCGATTCCGCCACTGATACGAAGCCGCTTCGCCCCAGCGCCTCCATCAGCCGGGCCTGGCGGACGCCGGCCGGCAGGCGGTTTTCTCGGGTTTCCAGATGTTCGGTCTCGATCATCAATCGTCACCTTTGTGGCGGCTGATAACGAAATATAACACAGCTCTGATCGGAGATGTTCGTTTTTGTTAGATATTGCACATGACTCAGCGCAATGCCATGATCCGCGCGCTGAGATCAGACTGCTCTTCAATGAATCTGGGCGCCAACGCGGGGGACCCGGAGCGGGCCCGCGACAGGGGGACTTGAGCGGCGATGGCGTCGATCGCGCTGAACAATGTGTCGAAGCTCTACGGCAGGGTGGCCGCCGTCGCCGACGTGACCCTCCAGGTCAAGGACGGCGAGTTCATGATCCTGCTCGGCCCCTCGGGCTGCGGGAAATCGACTGTGCTCCGGATGATCGCCGGCCTGGAGAGCGTCACCAGCGGCGAGGTCTTCATCGGCGACGAGATGGTGAACGATGTCGCGCCGAAGGATCGCAACGTCGCGGTCGTGTTCCAGAGCTACGCGCTCTATCCCCACATGTCGGTGGGGCAGAACCTCGCCTTCGGCCTGAGGATGCACGAGGTTCCCAATGCCGAGATCGAGACGCGGGTGCGCGAGGTGGCGGAGATGCTCGACATCGAAGCCTATCTGGAGCGGCGACCGGC
>DATKNM010000070.1:0-4702 GCA_035541335.1 Binatia bacterium | reverse complement strand
GCGCACCCGATCGTCACCCCAAGCATGACGACCGTGGTGTGGAGAGCGAGGAGAATGGCGACGGTATGTGTCGGTCCGGTTACCCTTCGACCACCGTCAGCTGGCGCTGCAGCACGGCGATGATCTGGGCGAGGTCGCGGCTGGACTTGATCTGGCGGTTGCGGCTGAGGAGCACGTAGTTCGGCTCCTTGTCGCCGCGCAGCATCACCTTGGTGACGGTGAAGACCGGCTGCTCCTGGCTGCGGCGGAAGATCGAGAAGATCGCCATGTTGGAGCGGTGGTCGATGGCGTAGTCCCGCCAGACCCCGCGGGTCACCTGGCGGCTATAGGCGCCCAACAAATGGTTGAGGTCGTCGCGGTCGAAGAATACCCCGCGACCCTCGCGCCGATACTCTGAGAGAAGAAGGAGCTGCGCCAATCAGCCTCCCCGCCAGCGTGCGCGAATCGCGACGCACCGCTTCATGACGGAATCATTGCCTCAATCCCCCGCGGCCGTAAAGAGTCGCCTGCGCCTCTCTTGCAAATTCGGCCGGAGACCCTGTTCCTTCGGATCACCCCTCCGGATCGTCAGGGGTTGTTGTAGACCTGGGTCTCCGAGGTGTGCGTCGTCTCCGTGTCCTCGTAACAATCGACGCCGCCTCGGGTCTTGTAGCAGGTGCCGACATAGGCCCGGTGCAGGTTGGCGTTCTGTTGGGCAACCTCGGCCTCGGTCATGCAATATTTGCCGTTCTTCGCGGTGGCGCGCAGGATCGAGCAATCCCCGCCGGTCACCCAGGAGGCGATATGGTCGGACACGGTCTTGCCGCTCTGGTTGAGCGCCACGCCTTCGACGGTCCCGGCGATCGCCACCGGCGGCAGCACGCCGATGGTTTCGCAACCTGCCAAACTCCAGCCGAGACCGCCTAGGGCAGTACTGAGGACCAGCGCCCGGGCAAATGCTGCCGGTCGCCAGGGTCCCGGGGGCCGGTTTCCGGGGTTGCGGGCAAGCATTTCACACATCCTTCCCAATGGGTCGGACAGTTACAAGCAAGTTCCATTCCAGCTATTCCGCCAGCGTAGCGGACCACGGAAATTGCTGCAGGATTCGGCGCCAGCGCTCGTTTGCACTGGCAGGGGCAAGTCGCTATGTTACCGCCCGATTTCGGCCGGCCCGCCGATTCCGGGCCAAGGTCGCTCCGCCGAGGGAATATTAAGTGGCTGATATCTTTCAGGAAGTTGACGAGGACCTGAGGCGCGACAAGGCGCTCGCTTTCTGGAAGAAGTATCAGAACTACATCTTCGGCTTCGCCCTGGTCGCGATTGCGGCGACCGCCGGCGTTTCGGGGTGGAAGACCTATCGCCAGCACCGGATCGAGGCCAACGGCGCCGCCTATCTGACGGCGATGCAGGCGCTGGAGCACGACCAGAAGGCGGCGGCCGCCCAGTTCGACCAGCTCGCCAAGGACGGCGGCGGCTTTGCCATCCTCGCGCGGTTCCAGCAGGCCAACCAGGCCTTGCAGTCCGGCGACAAGGCGAAGGCGGCGGCGCTGTTCTCCGCGATTGCCGGCGACGGCTCGGTCGACAAGGCGATGAAGGATCTCGCGGCGGTGCTCGGGGGTTTCGTGCTGCTCGATGCCGGGAAGCCGGCCGATGCCGCGAAGCTGGTGGATCCGCTGACCGGCGACAACCAGCCCTATCGCTTCTCGGCCCTGGACATCCAGGGCCAGGCGGCGCTGGCCGCCGGCGACAAGAAGAAGGCCAAGGACATCTACACCCAGTTGAAGCAGCTGGGCGCGCTCCCCAATGCGCCGCAAGGCGTCGAGGCGCGGGCCGGAATCATGCTTGACCGGCTGCAGGACTGATGCAAACGAAGGCGGGCCGGATCGTGATGGGGCGGATGATGCCGAGGTTGTGCGGCGCGGTCCTGGTCGCCACGCTGGGTCTGCTCGGCCTTTCGGCCTGCGGGCCGGACAAGGTCCCGCTCCCCGGCGAGCGCGTCTCGGTGCTGCAGCTCAACAAGGAGATGTCGGTCGATCCGACGCTGAACGACACGCCGGTCAGGCTGCCGAAGCCCTACGTCAACAAGGACTGGTCGCAGCCCGGCGGCAACCAGGCCCATGCGATGTACCATCTCGAGGCGGGCACCGGCGCCTTGAAGCAGGTCTGGAGCGTCAGCATCGGCAGCTCCGCCGACAGCTCCAACCGGATCCTGGCCGAGCCGGTGGTCGCCGACGGCAAGGTCTTCACTCTCGACTCCCAGAGCCTGGTGAGCGCCTTCGACGCCGAGACCGGCAAGCGGGTCTGGGAGAACGACCTGACGCCGGACACCGACGACGACAGCCTGTTCGGCGGCGGACTTGCGATCGCGGACGGCCGTGTGTTCGTGACGACGCCCTTTGCGAAGGTGATCGCGCTCGACGAGAAGACCGGCAAGAAGGTCTGGGATGTGGATGCGCCCTCGCCGATGCACGCCCCGCCCGCCGTCAGCGACGGCCGGCTCTTCACCGTCACCATCGACAACCAGCTCGTGGTCTACGCCACCGACGACGGGCGCCGGCTCTGGTCGAACACCGGCGTCGAGGAGGCCGCAGGCTTTCTCGGCGGCGCGACGCCGGCGGTGCTCGGCGACGTGGTGGTCGCGGCCTACACCTCGGGCGACCTGCTCGCCTTCGACGTGGTCAGCGGCCGCACCATCTGGAGCGACAATCTCGCCGGACGCACCGGCGGCAACGCGGTCGCGGCCCTGACCGACATCCGTGGCCGTCCGGTGATCGACCGCGACCGGGCGATCGCCATCGGCAACGGCGGCGTCATGGCGGCGATCGATCTCCATCGCGGCGGCCGGATCTGGGACAACGGCCTCGGCGGCACGCAGATGCCCTGGGTTGCCGGCGACTTCATCTACGTCGTCACCAGCACCAGCGAGGTGCTGTGCCTGACCCGCGACGAGGGCCGGATCAAGTGGATCCAGTCGCTGCCGCCGTTCGAGGACATGGAGGCGAAGACCGATCCGATCTACTGGTCGGGTCCGGTGCTGGTGGAGGACCGGCTGCTGGTGACCGGCTCCAACGGCGTGGCGGTCGCCTTCTCGCCCTATACCGGCAAGCTGCTGGGCAAGCAGACGCTGCCCGACCGCTCGCACCTGCCGCCGGTCGTGGCGAACAAGACCGTCTATATGCTTTCCGACGACGCCGATCTGATCGCCCTGCGATGAGACGGCATAGTACATTGAACCGGCGGAGCAGATTGCGCCGCCGGTGTTTTCAACGCGCGACCGCGGACTAGAGCCAGAGCGAATGCCGAAACGCACCGACATCCAATCGATCCTCATCATCGGCGCCGGGCCGATCGTCATCGGCCAGGCCTGCGAGTTCGACTATTCCGGTGCCCAGGCCTGCAAGGCGCTGAAGCAGGAGGGCTATCGCGTCATCCTGGTGAACTCCAATCCCGCCACCATCATGACCGACCCCAACCTGGCGGACGCGACCTATGTCGAGCCGATCACGCCCGACGTGGTGGCGAAGATCCTGGAGAAGGAGCGGCCGGACGCGGTGCTGCCGACCATGGGCGGCCAGACCGCGCTGAACACGGCGATGGCGCTGGAGAAGTCCGGCAAGCTACGCGAGCTCGGCATCGAATTGATCGGCGCCAATGCCCGCGCCATCGACATGGCGGAGGACCGGCTGCTGTTCCGCGAGGCCATGGACCGGATCGGGCTCGAGAGCGCGAAGGGCGACCTCGTGAACTCGTTGCCCGACGCCTTGAAGGTGCTGGAGAAGGTGGGCCTGCCGGCGATCATCCGGCCGAGCTTCACCTTGGGCGGCACCGGCGGCGGCATCGCCAACACCCGCGAGGAGTTCGAGAAGATCGTCGCCGGCGGCCTCCAGGCCTCGCCGGTCGGCGAGGTGCTGGTCGAGGAATCCGTGCTCGGCTGGAAGGAGTTCGAGATGGAGGTGGTCCGCGACAAGGCGGACAACTGCATCATCATCTGCTCGATCGAGAACGTCGATCCGATGGGCGTCCATACCGGCGATTCCATCACCGTCGCGCCGGCGCTGACGCTGACCGACAAGGAATACCAGATCATGCGCAACGCCTCGATCGCGGTCTTGCGCGAGATCGGGGTCGATACCGGCGGATCGAACGTGCAGTTCGCGGTCAATCCGGAGACCGGGCGCCTGATCGTGATCGAGATGAATCCCCGGGTCTCGCGCTCGTCTGCCCTGGCGTCGAAGGCGACCGGCTTCCCGATCGCCAAGGTCGCCGCCAAGCTCGCCGTCGGCTACACCCTCGACGAGCTCGCCAACGACATCACACGGGTGACGCCGGCCTCGTTCGAGCCGACCATCGACTACGTCGTCACCAAGATGCCGCGCTTCACCTTCGAGAAATTCCCGGGGGCCGAGCCGATCCTCTCGACCTCGATGAAGTCGGTGGGCGAGGCCATGGCGATCGGCCGCTCGTTCCAGGAATCGGTGCAGAAGGCGCTGCGTTCCATGGAGACCGGCCTCACCGGCTTCAACGAGGTGGTGCTGGAGAAGGACGACAAGCCGTCGATCCTGGCGGCGCTCGGCAAGGCGACGCCGGACCGGCTGCTGGTGATCGCGGAAGCCCTGCGGCGCGGTCTGACGGTCGAGGAGATCCACGCCGCCTCGAAGTTCGATCCCTGGTTCATCCGCCAGATCGAGGCGATCATCCAGGCGGAGAAGCGGATCCGCGAGCA
>DATKNM010000069.1:0-4888 GCA_035541335.1 Binatia bacterium | reverse complement strand
GCCCTTGCCGCAGACGTCGCCCTCGAACGGCGCGCCCATCTCCACGATGTCGAAGTCGACCGTGCCGGTCGCGATCGCCTGCTGGAGCCGCGGGTTGTAGTCGGCCTGGGCGAGGTCGATCCAGGTGATCTTGGCGCCGGTATAAGCCTCCCACGGCTTCAGGAAGCCGCGGAACAGCAGGTTGTGAAGGTTCTGGTTGTTCAAGCCCATGAAGCTGAGCTCGACGCCCTTGAACTCGCCTTCCTTGATGTTCGCCTTGGTCGGCCCGAGGCACATCTCGCCGACCTTCTGCCAGTCGGCATCGGTGGGCGAGCCCTTGCCGACGCCGGGGATCTGCAGCAGCGCCTTGCGGAACGCGGCCTCGTCGTCCGCCCTGGCGGACTTCACGAAGCCGCCGAGGCTGCCTGCGCCCGCCGCCAGCGCGCTCGCGCCGGCCATGCCCTTCAGCACATTGCGGCGGCTCGCCTGGGCCCGCATGATCATCTCATACGTCTCGAGTTTCATCGACTGTTCCTCCCCGGGATGAACTTTGTTTTCAACGCATCGTCAGCCGCGTGATCGTTCGCGTCGAGGGTCCGGATCAGAATGCGGCGAGGCTTCTTCCGACTAGGCTCTGAAGCGTCGCGTGCCGGTCCCCAAGGCGGAAAATCGACGGTTTCTGAGGCGCATGGAGTATTGGAGCAGTTTCCGGGGGTGTCAATAAAGTCTCGCGTTTCGGCCCAATCTTTCGTCGGACAATTGATGCGGCAATCGGTATGGCAGAACGAAACTTGAGATGGGATGCCAGTCGCCCAATGATGGTGCGCCGCAATGTTCGTTCGCTGAAATTGGGCCTGTTTTCCGCGGCACGCAGGCGATAGCGGTGGACTTGAGCCCGGGCCTCGGATAATCCAGATTTCCGAGGAAAGAACCGGCTGAACGGCCGATGGGAGTGGGAGGCACGATGGCGCAGGTCACCATCCGCGGCGTCAAGAAGACTTTCGGTCAGACCGACGTGATCCATGGCGTCGATCTCGACATCGCCGACGGCGAGTTCGTGGTTCTGGTCGGTCCGTCGGGCTGCGGCAAGTCCACCCTGCTCCGGATGATCGCCGGGCTGGAGACGGTCAGCGGCGGGACCATCCAGATCGGCGAGAAGGTGGTGAACCACCTGCCGCCGGCCCAGCGCGACATCGCCATGGTGTTCCAGAACTACGCGCTCTATCCGCACATGACGGTCTCCGACAACATGGCCTTCGCGCTGAAGCTCAGGAAGACCGATGCCGCGACCGTCAACGATCGGGTGCAGCGCGCGGCGGAGATCCTGGGGCTGAAGCCGTTCCTGCAGCGCTACCCGCGCCAGCTCTCCGGCGGCCAGCGCCAGCGCGTCGCCATGGGCCGGGCGATCGTGCGCGATCCCCAGGTCTTCCTGTTCGACGAGCCCTTGTCCAACCTCGACGCCAAGCTCCGGGTGCAGATGCGCACCGAGATCAAGGAGCTGCACCAGCGCCTGAAGACGACGACCGTCTTCGTCACCCACGACCAGATCGAGGCCATGACCATGGCCGACCGGATCGTGGTCATGCATGACGGACTGATCGAGCAGATCGGCACGCCGCTGGAGCTCTACGACAGCCCGCGCAATCTCTTCGTCGCAGGCTTCATCGGCTCGCCGGCGATGAACTTCCTGAAGGGCGCCGCCAAGGCTGCCAATGGGATCCAATCGGGCGGGCTCTCGATCGAGATCGAGGGCAACCGGCTGCCGGTCGCGGGCAACCACGAGGTCTCCGACGGCCAGCCGGTCGTCTACGGCATCCGGCCGGAGCATCTCGAGCTCGCGCCGAATACGGAAGGTTTCCCGGCGAAGGTCGCCGTGATCGAGCCGACCGGCTCGGAGACCATGGTCGTGGTGCGCATGGGCGAGACCGAGATCACGGCCTTGTTCCGCGAGCGTCACAGTTTCGCGCCGGGCCAGACCGTGCACCTGCGCCCGCGCCCCGACCAAGTTCATCTGTTCGACACCGAATCCGGGCGGCGCGTCTGATTCAAGAACGGGTCTGATTCAAGAAACCGAGGGGAGAAGAGGATGCTGAAGGGGATCGATCCGCGCTTGAACGCCGACGTGCTCTATGCGCTCCGCGCCATGGGCCATGGCGACTATCTCGTGCTCTCCGACACCAACTTCCCGTCGGATTCGGTCGCGCGCGAGACCAAGATCCGCCGCCTGCTGCGGATGGAGAACCTGACCTCGGCCGAGGCCGCCGAGGCGATCCTCTCGGTGATGCCGCTCGACACCTTCATCGACGACGCCGCGGCGCGCATGGAGGTGGTCGGGAAGCCGAAGGAGGTTCCCGCGGTCCAGAAGGAAGTGCAGAAGGCGATCAACGCCGCCGAGGGCAAGTCCTGGCCGATGGCGTCGATCGAGCGCTTCGCCTTCTACGACAAGGCGAAGAAGGCCTATTGTGTGATCCAGACCGGCGAGCGCCGCTTCTACGGCTGCTTCATCTTCACCAAGGGCGTGATCCCGCCCGACGCGAAGTAGGCGCGACAGAGTCACCGCCATGCCCGACCGCAACGCGATCGTCATCCTCGGCGTCTTCGTCGCCGACACCGCCTATCGCGCCAACCGCGCGCCGCGCATGGGCGAGACCATCATCGGCAACAGTTTCAAGCTGGGGCCCGGCGGCAAGGGCTCGAACCAGGCAGTGGCGGCCGGCCGCCTCGGCGCCGACGTCTCCTTCATCACCAAGCTCGGCAAGGATCCCTTCGCCGAGATGGCGCTCGCCACCTGGAAAGAGGCGGGGGTGAAGCCGGCGGTGACACAGGTTTCCGACAACTACACCGGCGCCGCCTATATCTTCGTCGAGGAATCGACCGGCAACAACGCGATCATCGTCTGCCCCGGCGCCGCGGCGACCATCTCCCCCGCCGACATCGACGCGAAGGCGGCGCTGATCCAGTCGGCGGCGGTCTTCGTCACCCAACTGGAGCAGCCGCTTGCCGCCGCGACCAGGGCGCTGGAGATCGCGCGCAAGGCCGGCGTCGCCACCATCCTCAACCCGGCGCCGGCGGCACCGCTCGAGGACAAGGTGTTCGCGCTCTGCGATGTCATGACGCCGAACGAGACCGAGACCGAGGAGCTGACCGGCATCAAGGTCGACTCTCCCGACAACGCCCGCAAGGCGGCCGATGCGCTCTTGAAGAAGGGCGCCAAGGCCGCCGTCATCACCTTGGGCGAGGCCGGCGCGCTCTACCACGCCGCCGGCCGCTCCGAGTTCGTGCCCGCCTTCAAGGTCGCGCCCGTGGTGGAAACGACCGGCGCCGGCGATGCTTTCAACGGCGGCTTCGCCGTCGCGCTCGCCCGTGGCATGGACCCGGTCGCCGCGGTCCGTTTCGGCTGCGCCGTCGCTGGAATCTCCGTCACCCGCCCCGGCACCGCCCCCTCGATGCCGACTTTGGCCGAGGTGGAGAAGGTGCTGGCGAGCCGGTAGTAAAGCGTCGGGGTCGTAGTCTCGGCTGCCCCCTCCCTCTCGCTCATCAGGGTCGGCGAAGGCCGACCATCCACGAGTTCATTCCGAACTATCGGGTTGCACCGCACTGTCTTTCAATCGGAAGATGAGCGCCGGTCATGACCTTGAGAACGAGCTTTCCGTGTCAAAGGATGCCAAATCTCCCGGCCCGGTCATCGAAGTTGCGATCGAGCCAAAGTCGAAGGCCGACCATGAGCGGATGACCGCGGCACTCGCGCTATTGGCCCAGGAAGACCCGTCGCTTCAGGTCGCGATCGACTACGAATCCGGCCAGACCATCGTCAAGGGATCGGATGAGCTTCATCTCGACACTGTCGTCGATCGCCTGAAGCGCGAGTTCAAGGTCGAGACCAACGTCGGCGCCCCGCAGGTCGCCTATCGCGAGACCATCACCAAGGTCAAAGAGCACGACTACACCTACAAGAAGCAGACCGGCGGCTCGGGCCAGTTCGCCCGCGTCAAGATCCGCTTCGAGCCCCTGCCGGCCGGCAGCGGCTTCGAGTTCGAGAACGACGTGGTCGGCGGCGCGGTGCCGAAGGAATACGTGCCGGGCGTCGAGAAGGGCCTGAATCTCGCCAAGGAGAGCGGCGTCATCGCCGGCTTCCCGATGATCGACTTCAAGGCGACCCTGATCGACGGCGCCTATCACGATCTCGATTCCAGCATTATGAGCTTCGAGATCGCCTCCCGCGCCTGCCTCCAGGCAGCGATCCCGCAGGCTGGTCCGAAGCTCCTGGAGCCGATGATGACGGTGGAAGTGACGACGCCGGAAGAGCACTTGGGCGACGTGATCGGCGACCTCATGAGACGGCGTGGCCAGGTTCTGGGCATGGACAGCGGTGGCGCCGCCCTGGTAGTCGCCGCGATGGTGCCGCTCGCCAACATGTTCGGCTACGTGAACACGCTCCGCTCCATGACCCGGGGCGGTGCGCACTACACGATGCGCTTCGATCACTACGAACAGATACCCCATCGCCCCGGCGGGGACGACGATTTCCCGATGGCTGCCGCGCTGCGCTGGTAACGGCCGAGTGGAACACCTTCACCCGAACGTAAAGGCGTAGGCCTGGACCCCGGGGTCGAGGAACTTGATCTCGAAGGTGTGGTCGCCGACCGGGCCGCTCTGGCGCAGGAGCTGGTAGAGCTGCTGGCCGGTGACGACGCCGTTGCCTTTCTCGTCGATGTCGCTGCCGTGATTGGCGCCGGGTGCGGCACCGTCGAAGGTCACCTGGAAATGTACCGGCTTGCCGTCGGCGCCCGGTCCCAGCACCAGGTGCAGGTCGCGGGCGTGGAAGCGGTAAGTGATCGCACCGTCCGCGGCGTTGAGGGTCGCGTGCTCGCCGCCGACGGTCCAGTCGCCGCTGAGGCTCCATTGGTTG
>DATKNM010000068.1:0-4481 GCA_035541335.1 Binatia bacterium | reverse complement strand
CAGCATCTCGCGCCAGCGGGCGAGGCGGTAGGGAACATCGAGTATCCTGACGGCTTCCGCAGGCGCGAGGCCGCGATAGGTCGCGCGCCAGACTGCGACGTGGAGCCGGGCGATCGCTTCCGCGTCCGTCGGGCGCGCGTCGCGCAAGACGATGTCAGCGGCGGACACGCGAATTTCCCGCGAACCAGACGACCGACAGTACCTGCACGGCGAGCAGGAGGCCGAAGACCATCGCATAGCGGGTCCCGGCATCCCCGCCGATGCCCGCGGTGCCGAGCAGGTCGAGTGCCCAGCCGATGCCGGACTGGATCAGCGCCGCGGCCAGGAACAGCATGAGGTTGAGGCTGGTCTGGGCGCGGCCCGCCATGGTCGGGCCAAACTGCTCCCCCAGCGTCACATAGGCGAGATTGGCGCCGGACCCGGCGACGCCGAGCACGGCGACCAGGAGCCAGGCGGGCAGGGGCGCGTCGATCACCAGGCCGAGCTCCGCCGTGCCGAGGATGACGAAGCCGCCGATCATCACGGTCTTCAAGCCGATGCCGCGGTGTGTCGCCCAGTCGGCGACGAAGCCGGTGATCAGCGAGCCCGTCGAGAAGGCGATCGCCATCACCATCAAGTCGCCGGCGACCGCGGCGCGGTCCAGCAGGCGCACGTCGTTCAGCCAGCGCGCGGTCCAGAGGCTCTGGATGGCGATGAAGCCGCCGGTGACGAAGGCCACCATCGGGGCGGTGCGCCAGAAGATCGCGTTCCTGAAGATCGGCCCCATGTCGCGGAGTTGCGCGCGCCAGCCGCCCACCGCTCCTCCACGGGGCGTGGCATCCGCATGCTCGGCGGTGCCGGCGCCGTGGGGTGCGGCCCAGTAGACGACGCCGGCGACGACCAGGGTCACGAGCGCCAGCACGTAGAAGAGACTGCGCCAGCCGTAGTGATGGGCCATCCAGTCCGAGGGCGCGGTCGCCGCGAACACGCCGAGGCCGCCGAAGGCGACCACGACGGAATTCGCAAGCGGCACCCGCGCCGGCGGCAGCCAGAGCGCGTTGGCCTTGAAGGCGGCCATCAGGCCGCCGGAGAGGCCGAGCCCGATCACGCCGCGGGAGAAAGCGAGGGTGAAGGTGCTGCCGCCGATCGCGAAGAGGAAGCTGCCGAAGGCGGCGATCGCCAGCAGCAGCGCATGGGTCCGGCGCGGCCCGTAGCGATCGAGGAGGAGCCCGAGCGGGAGCTGGAACAGGGTGAAGGCGTAGAGATAGGTCGAGGTGATGAGCCCGAGGCCGGCCTGGTCGAGACGGAGCTCGGCGATCAGGTCCGGCGCGATCACCGAATTGACGGTGCGGAAGAGGTAGGAGATCAGGTAGCCGCAGGAGAAGGGCAGGATCACGCAGGCGATCAACCGCACGCCGATCCGCCCATCGTGGTGCGTGCGGGAATGCATGTTCGTGCTCTGACGGTCAGACCGGTCCGCCGAGCGGCCGCTCCGGCGCCGCGCCGGCGACGCGCGCGACCCTGGTCATGTCGTAGATCGTGTTGCCGGCAACCGCGGCGATGGTGAGGAGGCCGCCGACGATCGCCTGCTGGCCCGGCTCCTCGCCGCGGAAGATCCAGACCCAGAGGGGACCGAGCACGCATTCCAGCAGCCCGAGCAGCGCCGCCTCGCCGGCGGGGATGAGGCGTGCGCCGGTGGTGAACCAGATCATGCCGATCGCGAGCTGCCCCGCGCCGAACAACACCAGCAGGACGACATCGCCGCCGGAGACCGCGACCGGCGCGCGGGCGACGAGGCCGATCGCCATGATGATCGTGGCGGCGAGGCACATGGCCGGCGTCATGCGGATCGCCTGGTAGCGCCGCACCGTGACCGTTGCGATCGCCAGCGCCAGCGCGATCACGCAAGAGCAGACGACGCCGAGGAAGTCGCCGCCGCTCTCGCCGCCGGAAACCATCCGCCAGACGCCGAAGAGCGCCACCAGCATGGCGAGGCCGCGCACCCAGCCGATCGCCTCGCGCATCCAGAGCCAGGCGATCAATGCCGCGATCAGCGGCGCCGTGCTCTGGATCACCAGGATCAGCGCCACGGTGGCGTGCTTCAGGGCGATGATGAAGGAGGTCGATGCGGTGGCGAAGCAGAGCCCGACCACGAGGCCGGGAATCCCGAGGCCGCGGAACAGGGCCCAGGTGTTGCGGCCGTCGCGGACCAGCATGAAGAGGAGCAGCGTCACCGCGGCGAAGAATCCGCGGCCGGCCATCTGGGTCCAGATATCGGCGGAGATATACCGGGCGATCAGCCCGCCGGTGCTCCAGCAGAACGCGGCCGCCAGGACCAGCACCACGCCCTTTCGATGCGCTTCAGCCGCGCTCGTCATTTTCTTCCCCTGCAACGCGGGCCGGAGATTAGCAGGCGCGGCCGGGGGCGGGGCAAGCCGGGGCGGCGCAGGGCTGGTATGCGGGGCTTCTTCTCATGGGGCTGGATCGCACGGCGGAACGTAAGTTGGAACCATCACGGCTGCACGCCCCCATCCCCCGCCTTCCCCCTGAAGGGGGAAGGAGCCGCGTTGGTGCATCGGCTCGGTCTAAGCCCTCCCCTCTTCAGGGGGAGGGTTTGGGTGGGGCATGCAGCGGTGGCGCTTAAGATCCAGCGCTGTGCAGGCGCGCCGCTACGAGACCACGCTCTCCAGCCACACCAGGAATGCGCCGAAGGCGGCATCGCGTTCGGCGCCCGGGCGGTGGATCACGAACCAGCCGCGGCTCTCCTCCGCGACCACCAGATCGAACGGCTTCACCAAGCGGCCGGCCGCGAGGTCGTCGGCGACATAGGGCGCGCGGGCGAGGGCGACGCCGAGGCCGTCCAGCGCGGCCTGCAGCGCGAAGGCGGAGTAGTCGAAGGAGAGGCGACGGCGCAGCTTCAGCGGATCGAGCCCGGCGGCCTTCAGCCAGCGCGGCCAATCCTCCGGCGAATGGCTGACCTCGAGCAGCGTCTGGCGCAGGAGGTCGCGCGGCTGTTTCAAGGACGCGGCCAGCGCCGGCGCGGCCACGGGAAAGAGTGCGGCGGTAAAGAGCCGCCTTCCGTCATGGCCCGGGCCCGGCCCGTCCGCCAGGCGGATGGTGGCCGTCCAGTCCGGCCGGAGCTCGGCGGGATCGCCGGTGGCGGTGACGATGCGCACCTCGATGCGCGGATGGACGCGCTGGAATCCCGGCAGCTTCGGGATCAGCCAGCGGATGGCGAAGGTCGGCCCGACCGCGACGGTGATGGCGGGGCCGCCCGGCCGGCGCTGCAGGCTGGCGACCGCCGCCTCGAGATCGCGGAACACGTCGGAGAGGCGCGGCCCGAAGGCGCGGCCGGCTTCGCTCAGGACCAGCGCATTGGCATGGCGCTCGAACAGGCTCTGGCCGAGGAAGAGCTCGACCTCCCGGACGAGGCGGCTGATCGCCGTCTGGGTGACCTTGAGCTCCTCGGCGGCCTTGGTGAAGCTGCCCAACCTGGCCGCGGCCTCGACTGCGCGTAGTCCCTTCAAACTGGGAAGGTTCATGGTGATCAGGCCAATCTTTCCTCGGCCTATCCTAGCGCAGGGAGGGGCGCATCGCCATCCTTGGTTGGCGCGGCTCTCCGGCGCGGCTTATCCTCGCCGGCGAGCGAATCGGGGCGATTCAGTCTGGAAGGATTCATGCAGGTGATGCGGCGAAATGACGGCGGTTTCACTCCGTCGCGATGGGCGTTCTTTGCTTCCGTGCTGCTGCTGGCGGGATGCGCCGGACCGACGCCGCCCGCCTCGCCGCAGGCGCCGAGCGCACCGGCCGCCGATCCCTATGCCTTCCTCCACATCGACCAGAAGACCTGTCCGACCGAGGCGGCGAGCTTCGTCGACTGGGTCCAGCACTTCGAGGCCTACGCCTATAAGAGCGGCGATCCGAAGGAGCTGCTCGTCCAGGCCTTCGCGCCGGTGAAGGAGAACCCCGAGATCGGCGCCAAGCAGGCGAAGCAGCCGGAATTCGTGACCCCCGTCTGGACCTATCTCGCGAAGGCGGTCTCCGACGACCGGGTGCAGCGCGGCCAGCAGCAATATGCCGCGAACCGCGCGGTGGTCGACGCGACCGCGCGGCAATACGGCGTCGATGCCGGGACGCTGATGGGGATCTGGGGCATCGAGACCGATTTCGGCCGCAGCTTCGGCGACGTCAACGTGTTCGAGGCGCTGTCGAACCTCGGCTACGGCGCCCATCGCACCGACTTCGCCTGCACCGAGCTCATGGCCGCGCTGACCATCGCCAAGAACGGCCAGATCCCGGTCGAGAAGATGGTGGGCTCCTGGGCCGGCGCCATGGGCCACAACCAGTTCCTGCCGAGCAAGTATCTCGAGCTCGCGGTCGATGCCGACCATTCCGGCGCGCCCGACCTCTGGAGCTCGATGCCCGACGTCTTCGCCTCGACCGCCAACCATCTGGTGCATGGCGGCTGGATCCCAGGCACGCCCTGGGGCTTCGAGGTGAAG
>DATKNM010000067.1:0-5053 GCA_035541335.1 Binatia bacterium | reverse complement strand
ATGCGATCCTCCCGGCGGATGAACTGCTCGCGACGGGCGAACTCGAAATTCGCCCGCCCCGCCGGGTCCTCGCGCAACCGCGCCCGGTAGCGCTCATAGGCGGCCATGCTCTCGATGTCGTAGAGCGCATAGGCCGTCGTCGCCGAGCCTTCATGCGGCGCGTAATAGCCGATGAGGTCGGCGCCGCAGCGTGGGATCGCCTGGCCCCAGTTGCGGGCATATTCCTCGAAGGCGGAGTGCTTGAAGGGGTCGATTTCGTAGCGGATGAGGCAGGTGATCATTGGGAGGCTCCTGATGGATCGGCATCGACCCTAGCCCCCTGCTGCGCCCGATTGCTTCGGCCGGAGCCGAACCATCGGCAACTCCCTTAAACCTGTGTGAAACAAGAAATAATCGTCTGTGGCTGCGTCGCCACATTGACTTTCCATGAGAAATCGCCAGTTTATTTTACATGGAAGAAGGAAAACTACATTTTCCGAACGTGGTATGTAGAAGCTGCTGGTGCGCGTATCGGCCAGCATCGCTTTTCCGTGTGAAATCATGACCTTCCCCGCCCAGGCCCTCGATCTCCCCGCCGGACCCGCGGCACTCCGCTCCGCGGCGATGGAGCCCGACCTCGACGAGATGGCGCGGTCCCTGGACGCCGCATATGCCGGCCAGCCGATCGAGGCGGTGCTCGAGGCGGCCGTCACCAAGCTTTTCCCGGGCCGGATTGCCCTGCTCTCTTCCTTCGGGACCGAGGCGGCGGTGGTTCTCCACTATCTGGCCCAGGTCGATAAAAGCGTGCCGGTGCTGTTCCTGGAAACGGGCAAGCACTTCATGGAAACGCTGATGTACCGGGACATCCTGATCGACCGGTTCGGCTTCACCGACGCCCGCGAGATCAAGCCCGACCCGGCCGACCTCGCCGCTAAGGACCCGAACGGCGAGCTCTGGAAGACCAATCCCGACGCCTGCTGCCACATCCGCAAGGTGCTGCCGCTAGAGCGGGCGCTGAAGCCATTCGATGCCTGGATCACCGGCCGCAAGCGCTACCAGACCGGCACCCGGGCCGCCCTCCCTTTGTTCGAGGCAGCGGACGGCCGGATCAAGGTGAACCCGCTGGCGCACTGGACCTCCGACATGGTCAAGGACGCCTTCGCGCGGTTCAAGCTGCCGCCCCATCCGCTGTTCGACGAGGGCTATGCCTCGATCGGCTGCGCCCCCTGCACCCGCCGCATCGCGGTGGGCGAGGATGCCCGCGCCGGCCGCTGGTCCGGCCTCGACAAGACCGAATGCGGCATCCATCTCGACTTCCAGATCTGAGCCTCGCCACACCGCGCGCGTTCTGTAACCCGCGTCACACGCAGTTACCCGGCGGCGCTTAACGGCCCCGGCGGGCTCGCCTATGATCCCATGCAGAAGATTCACTGCATCGGATCGAGGATATGAGCCGCACCGACATCGTCATCCCGCGCAAGGCATCCTTCTTGAAGAAGGTCTGGGCTTTGGCTTGGCCGTATTTCTGGTCAGAGGAAAAATGGGCCGCCCGGGGATTGCTTGCACTCGTCGTGGCGCTCAACCTCGGCCAAGTCTTTCTCGATGTGGTGCTCAACTACTGGAACAACGACTTTGGCAACGCCATACAAAAATACGATGAGGCGGCGTTCTGGCGACTAATCCTCAAGTTCTTCATCATCGCGATCCCTTACCTCATCGTCTACGTCTACGCCACGTATCTGCAGCAGATGCTGCAGATACGCTGGCGCAAATGGATGACGGATCGGACCTTGCAGCACTGGCTGACCAATCGGAATTACTACCGCCTCCAACTCAAGACCGGCGACACGGACAATCCGGAACAGCGTATCGAGCAAGACATCAATCAGTTCACCGGAAGCTCGCTCGATCTCTCGCTCGGTTTGATGAGTTCCGTCGTGACCTTGGTTTCATTCATCACAATACTTTGGACGCTTTCCGGTGATCTCAATTTTGCCGTAGCCGGAATCAATATCTCGATACCGGGATACATGGTTTGGGTTGCCTTGCTTTACGCCGCGGCAGGCTCATTTCTGACTTACCTCGTTGGTCGTCCGCTCATCCGGACAAATTTCGAACTTCAGCGCTCGAATGCAACCTTCAGGTTCGGCATGACCCGATTGCGCGAAAACGCCGAGAATGTCGCGTTCTACGGTGGGGAAGAATCCGAGCGCCGCGAGATCATGATCCTGTTCGGTTCGGTTTGGCGCTACTGGGGCAATCTGATGCGCCAACAGAAGCGCCTCAATTTCTTTATTATCTTCTACCGGCTCCTCGCCAACATCTTTCCCACCGTCGTGGCCTCGCCCCGCTATTTCTCAAAGGCAATCTCACTTGGCGGTCTGTCGCAGATAGGCTCCGCCTTCGGCAGCGTGCAGGGTGCACTCTCTTGGTTCGTGAGTTCATTTACGGCACTGGCCGACTGGAAAGCGACCGTTGACCGTCTGATCGGTTTCGTCGACACGTTGGAGCGCGTCGAAGCTGAAAAGCCGGAAATTGATGTCGCGCTCGGCGCCAACGCTGAGCTGGCGGCCGATGACCTCAATGTGAGCCTGCCGGATGGACGGCAGCTGATCCGTGATCTTTCGGCCAGGATCGAAGCTGGCGATCGTGTTCTCGTCAGCGGCCCATCGGGTTCTGGCAAGACGACCCTATTTCGCACTCTGGCGGGACTCTGGCCCTATGGAGGCGGCACCGTCCATGTGCCAACGAATGCACGCGTGCTCTTCCTGCCGCAGCGTCCCTATCTTCCGATGGGCACACTGCGTCACGCGCTTTGCTATCCGGCCCAATCCGGCGATATTCCCGATGTCGACCTCAAGTCCGTGCTGGATGAAGTTCATCTTTCGGCACTTAAGGACCGGCTCGATGAAAATGCCAACTGGACCATGACCCTCTCGATCGGCGAGCAGCAGCGCCTCGCCATTGCCCGTGCGCTGCTGCTGAAGCCGGAATGGCTCTATCTCGATGAGGCAACTGCGGCGCTCGACGCGGACAACGAGAAGCAGATGTACGAGCTGCTGAAACGGCACTTGCCCGATGCGACCATCCTCTCGATCGCGCACCGTGAGGCGGTCGCCCGTTATCACACCCGCCGCCTCGCCATAGACCCGGAGAGCCGCAGCGCCGCCTTGACCCCGCTCGCCGCGGAGTGAAGGCCGCTTGAAATGGCGGCGCGGCCGGGCATACTGGCCGCGCAATTGGGGATTTCCGGATGGCCGACAAGGACTTGCTGCCGCTGCTGCAATCGATCGCGGAGAGCCTGGCGCGCCTCGCGCCGCCGGCGGTGCGGGCGAACGATCTCGGGGCCTCGGACGCCTTCGTCTGGCAGGCCGAGGGCTGGCTGGAGCCAGTGAAGACCGTCTCCCGGGTCCACATCAATCTCCTCCGCGGCATCGACCGCGCCAAGGAGATGCTGATCGAGAACACCGAGCGTTTCGCCGCCGGCCTCCCGGCGAACAACGCCCTGCTCTGGGGTGCGCGGGGCACCGGCAAGAGCTCGCTGGTGAAGGCGACACATGCCCAGATCAACGAAAGTGGGAAGGCAAAGCTGAAGCTGATCGAGATCCACCGCGAGGATCTCGTGAGCCTGCCGAAGCTGCTCGGCATCCTGCGGGGGCAGCCGCATCGCTGCGTGATCTTCTGCGACGACCTCTCCTTCGACACCGCGGACACCAGCTACAAGTCGCTGAAGGCGGTGCTGGAGGGCGGCATCGAGGGGCGGCCCGCCAACGTGATCTTCTATGCCACGTCGAACCGCCGGCACCTGATGGCGCGGGAGATGATCGAGAACGAGCGCTCGACCGCAATCAATCCTTCGGAGGCGGTCGAGGAGAAGGTTTCGCTCTCCGACCGTTTCGGCCTCTGGATCGGCTTCCACAACTGCGACCAGGACACCTTCTTCGCCATCATCGACGGCTATGCCGAGGCCTTCAAGCTGCCGATCGCACAGGACGAGCTGCGCCGCCAGGCGGTCGAATGGTCGATGACCCGCGGCGCCCGCTCCGGCCGCGTCGCCTGGCAGTTCATCCAGGATCTGGCCGGCAGGCTCGGCAAGAAGATCGAAGGATAGCGGACGTCAGCTCCCAAGAAAGCTCATGGGGTCCACGGGCTCTGTCCCCTTGCGGATCTCGAAATGCAGCTGCGGGCCGAAGACCGCGCCGGTCTGGCCGACCCGGGCGATGGTCTGGCCGCGCTTCACCTTGTCGCCCTTCTTCACCAACAACGAGTCATTGTGGGCATAGGCGGTGACGTAGCCGCCGTCGTGGCGGATCAGAATCATGTTGCCGAAACCGCGGAGCTCGTTGCCGGCATAGGCGACGGTGCCGTCCGCGGCGGCGACCACCGGCGCGCCGGCCGGCGCGGCGATGTTGATGCCGTCGTTCTTCAGCCCGTCCTTGCTGCTGCCGAACGCGCCGATCACCTTGCCCTGGACCGGCCAGACGAACGGCCCCTTGCCGCTGCCGGCAACCGGCCCCGACTCCATGGCCGCATCGGTCGATGCGGTGGCGGCTTCGGTCGCGGCGTCCGCCTGATCGGGCGTCAATCCAGCCGCCGGCTTCTCAACCGCCGCGGCGGCGCTTGTCGGCGCGCCGGCAACCGGTGCGGTCGGCGTCGCCGGCATGGCGGCTGCCTTGGGCGGGGTTTGGGTCGTCACCTGCGCGGCCGGTGCCTGCAGTGTCGGTGTAATGACGGTCGGTGCTGCCGGCGGCGGTGCGGGCAAGGCCGCAACCTGGGTCCCGCTGGATACAGGTGCAGTTGATACCGTCGCGCTCGGTTGCGTTGCCGGCGGCAACGGCGTCGCCGTGGTGGCCGGCAGCGATTGCGTGCCGATGCTGCCGGACCCGATCGTGGTCGTCGTGCTGCTGGTCGAACCGGAGACCGTCGTCGTGGGGGTCGTCACCCCCGGCACCGTCGGAGCAGGGGCGGGGGCCGAGGTCGAGGGCAGCGGTGCCGCGTTGATCGATCCGATGGGCGTCGCCGGCGGAACCGCCTCGGCGGTCATGCCCGACTGGCTCGAGGCTTCGGTCGGGCT
>DATKNM010000066.1:0-8681 GCA_035541335.1 Binatia bacterium | reverse complement strand
CGTCCGCGTGCATCCCGTGACCGGGCGCAAGGCGCTCTTCGTCAACCCGGTCTATACCCAGCGCTTCGAGGGTATGACCGTGGCGGAATCGAAGCCGCTCCTCGGCTATCTCCACGAGCATTCGATCCGCGCCGAGTTCACTTGCCGCCTCAAGTGGCGGCCGGGAACGCTCGCGATGTGGGACAACCGCTGCCTGATGCATCTCGCCGTCAACGACTATGACGGCCACCGCCGCCTGCTCTACCGCACCACCACCGCGGGCGAGGCGCCGGCCGGGATCGCCCGACGCGCCGCGTGATACAGAGCGTTACAATTTTCCCGCGGCGCTGACATCCTGCCGTCGACATCGCTTGCTACGCTCCGGCTCCTCGCACTGTCGGGTTGGGGAGCCATCCATGACATCGACTACCAAGCGCGTATTGCTGCTCGTGACCGTGCTCGGCATGACCGGGTCCTTCGCGGCGGGCTATGCCATCGCCGCGCAGCCGCACATGCAGAATGCGCTCCACGCACTCCGCAACGCCAAGGGCGAGCTCGAAGTCGCGCTGGCCGACAAGGCCGGACATCGGGTGAAGGCGATCGACCTGGTGAACCAGGCGATCGGCGAGGTCGAGGTCGGAATCGCCGCCGGCCAGTAAGCCAGCCTATCCCAACAGGCCGAGCGCCGCGGGATCGATTCCCAGCCGGTCGGCAAGCTTGAAGATCATGGCCCGGGCCTGCATCGGCAACGGATGCTGCCCGGCCTGCGCGAATCGGCAGAACGCCTCGACCGCCTGGCGCATGGTGCCCGCTGCGATCAGCCGTTCGACCTCGGCACTTTCCGCCGGCAGCAGGCTCGGCTGCACCTGTGCGAGCAGATCGCGCAGCCCCATCTCGATCTCATCCCCGTCCCGCAAGTAAGCCCCCCGGCCTCGCTCGGTCTGCGATGAGGATAGCATCGCCGGCGCCGCTTTGCACAACCGCCGCGCCACGCCCGCTACAGGGCCGTCGCCGCCGTTCCTGCCGGCTGGCCGAGGCAGATGGTGTGGATGCCGCCGCCGCCATAGGCGAGCTCGATCGCTGGGAGCTGGATCACCTCGCGCTTGGGGAAGAGCTTGGCGACGGTGTCGAAGGCGCGCTTGTCGGCGGCGCCGTCCTCATAGGCGGGCAGGATCACGCCGTCCTTGGCGAGGTAGAAGTTGACGTAGGAGAGCGCGAGGCGCCGGCCCTCGGCGTCGAATTGCGGTCGCGGCTGTTCGAGCTCGACGATCTCGAGGCTGCGCCCGGCTGCATCCTTCGCCGCCTTCAAGCGCGCGAGGTTGTCGGCGAGGACCTTCTGGTTGGGATCGGCAGTGTCGCTGCAGGTGAGCGCCAGCACGACGCCGGGGCGGACAAAGCGGGCGAGATTCTCGACCCGGCCGCCGCCGAAATCGTCCTGCAACCCCTCGCCCAGCCAGATCACCTGCTTGAGGCCGAGATGGCGGATCAGGGATTCCTCGATCTGCTCGCGCGTGAGGTCGGGATTGCGGTTCGGGTTCAGGAGCACCGCTTCCGTGGTGATGAGCGTGCCCTCGCCGTCGACATGCAGCGCGCCGCCCTCGACCACCAGGTCGCCGGGATAGCGGCGCATCTTCAGGCTCTGCAGGATCTCGCCGGCGACCGCGGCGTCGCGGTCGAAATCTTCGTAGCGGTGGCCCCAGCCGTTCCATTGCCAGTCGACGCCCGCGACCTCGTTGTGGCCGTTGGCGATGAAGACCGGGCCCATGTCGCGGATCCAGCAATCGTCATGCGGCATCGAGACCGAGCTGACGCCCTGCCCCGTCACCAGCGAGACCTCGGCCACGTTCTTCGGCTTGGCGATGATGCTGACCGGCTCGAACTGCGCGATTGCGTTGGCGATCTCGCCCGCCGCCTGCTGCGCCGCCTCCAGGTGCTCGCTCCAGGTCTCGGCGCGGACCGGCCAGGCCATCCAGCAGCGGGCATGGTCGCCCCACTCGGCGGGCATCGTGAAGCCGTCGTCGACAGGATTCGACATCACTCGTTCGTTGCTGTTGATCCGCAGTCCCAGTCGCCGTCGTCCGCAGCGCAGACGTCCGCCATCCCGGCGCGGCTCTTTAAGCGGCCGCGCTCTCTACCGGGAAAGTCTGTCTCACTTCTTCGCCAAAGGCAAATCGAGACGGATCGACAATTCCTTCAGCCGCGCCGGCGTCACCTCGGACGGGGCCTGCATCAGCAGGTCCTCGGCCCGCTGATTGAGCGGGAATGCAATCACTTCGCGGATGTTCTTCTCCTCCGCCAACAGCATGACGATGCGGTCGATGCCCGGTGCGGAGCCGCCATGCGGCGGCGCACCGAACTTGAAGGCGTTCAGCATGCCGCCGAATTTATTCTCGACCTCGGAGGCCGGATAGCCGGCGATGGCGAAGGCCTTGTACATGATCTCCGGGAGATGGTTCCGGATCGCGCCCGAGGAAAGCTCCACGCCGTTGCAGACGATGTCGTACTGGTAGGCGTTGATGGTGAGCGGATCCTTTTCCTCCAGCGCCTTCAGCCCGCCCTGCGGCATCGAGAACGGATTGTGGCTGAAGTCGACCTTCTGGAGCTCCTCGTTGAACTCGAACATCGGGAAATCGACGATCCAGCAGAACTCGAAGCGCTTGGCGTCGATGAGACCGAGGTCCTCGCCGAGCTTGGTGCGGACCGCACCGGCAAACTTCTCGGCCGCCGCCTGCTTGTCGCAGGCGAAGAAGACCGCATGGCCGTCCTTGCAGCCGGTCGCCTCACGCAAGCTGGCGAGGCGCCCCTCGTCGAGGTTCTTGGCGATCGGGCCTTTGCCGCCGCCCGCCTCGAAGACCACGTAGCCGAGGCCCGCCGCCCCCTGCTCCTTCGCCCAGTCGTTGAACTTGTCGAAGAACGAGCGCGGCTTTGATCCGGCGCCGGGCGCCGGGATCGCACGCACCACCGAGCCCGCCTCCACCGCTTTGGCGAAGATGCCGAAGCCGGAGCCGCGGAAGACTTCGCTCACATCCGCAATCAGGATCGGATTGCGGAGGTCGGGCTTGTCGGAGCCGTAGCGCAGCATCGATTCCTTGTAGGGAATGCGGCGGAACGGCAGAGCCGAGACGGTGCGGCCGTCGGCGAATTCCTCGAATACGCCATGGATGACCGGCTCGATCGTGTTGAAGACGTCTTCCTGGGTCACATAGGACATCTCGAAATCGAGCTGGTAGAACTCGCCCGGGCTGCGGTCGGCGCGGCCATCCTCATCGCGGAAGCAGGGCGCGATCTGGAAATAGCGGTCGAAGCCGGCGACCATCAGCAGCTGCTTGAACTGCTGCGGCGCCTGCGGCAAGGCGTAGAACTTGCCCGGATGGTTGCGCGACGGCACCAGGTAGTCGCGGGCGCCCTCGGGCGAGGACGAGGTCAGGATCGGGGTCTGGAACTCGGTGAAGCCTGCCGCCACCATGCGGCGGCGGATCGAGGCGATCACCTGGGCGCGCAGCACGATGTTGCGATGGACCCGCTCGCGACGGAGGTCGAGGAACCGGTAGCGCAGGCGGATGTCCTCACCGGCATCTTCGTCGCTGTTGACCTGCAGGGGCAGCATCTCGGCGGCGGATTGCAGCTGGAACTCCTGGATCTGGACTTCGATCTCGCCGGTCGGCAGCTTCGGGTTGATGGTCTCCGGCGTGCGCTTCACCACCTTGCCCGTGACCGTGACGACGCTCTCCAGCCGGACCGGCTCCACCTTGGCGAAGATCGGGCTCGAAATGTCGAGCACGCACTGCACCAGGCCGTAATGGTCGCGGAGATCGATGAACATCAGGTTGCCGTGGTCGCGCTTCCGGTGCACCCAGCCGGAGACCCGCACGACCTGGCCCGAATCGGCCGCGCGCAAGGCGCCGCAGGTATGGGTGCGGTAGGGATGCATGGCTGTGGTCCTTCTCGAAAAGCAGGCCCGGATCGGCGGGGGAACGGCGCGCAAAAGGCACGGGAAACCGCGCTTTGTCAAGGGTTTCGGCCCGTGAGCCGGCCTAGTCTTGGCCGCCGCCTTGGCCCGCTTCCGCCCCGCTTTCGGCCGCCCCGGAATCGGTTTATAGCTTCCCCCATGAATGTATCGCAAAAGCCCGTCGGCGGGCGGTTGATCGCCGATTCCACAAGCCTGGCAGAGCTTTGCCAGCGGCTCGCGAGCGAGCCTTACATCACCATCGACACCGAGTTCCTGCGCGACAAGACCTTCTGGCCCCAGCTCTGCCTGGTGCAGCTGGCTTCGCCCCAGGAGGCGGTCGCCCTCGACACCCTGGCGGATGGGCTCGACCTTTCGCCCCTGCTCGACCTGCTCCGCAACCGGGCGGTGGTGAAGGTGTTCCACGCAGCGCGCCAGGACCTGGAAATCTTCTACCACCTGATGGGCGAGGTGCCGGCGCCGATCGCCGACACCCAGGTCATGGCCATGGCCTGCGGCTTCGGCGATTCCGCGAGCTACGAGACGCTCTGTGCCAAGCTCGCCAACGCCCGGGTCGATAAGCTCTCGCGCTTCACCGACTGGTCGCACCGGCCGTTGACCGAGCGCCAGCTCGCCTATGCGCTCGACGACGTCACCCACCTGCAACTGATCTATGGGAAACTGAAGCGCAAGCTGGAGCAGACCGGTCGCACCGCCTGGCTCGCCGACGAGATGGGGATCCTCGAGGATTCGGAGACCTATCGGATCGATCCGATGAAGGCCTGGCAGCGGCTGAAGACCCGCTCCGACAAGCCCCGTTTCCTCGCGGTGCTGCGCGAGCTCGCCGCCTGGCGCGAGCGCGAGGCGCAGGGCCGCGACGTGCCGCGCAGCCGACTCCTGAAGGACGAGACCCTGGTCGAGATCGCCGCCCATCCGCCGAAGGACGCCGAGGCGCTGTCGCGCTGTCGCGGGCTCTCCAAGGGCTTCGCCGAGGGCCGCATGGGCGATGCGATCCTGCAGGCCGTGAAGCAGGGCCTCGAGCTACCGGAGAGCGAATGCCCGAAGCTGGAGGCGCGGCCGGAAGTGCCACCCGGTTTGGGGCCGCTCATCGACCTGCTGCGGGTCCTGCTGAAGACCCGCTGCGACCAGCATGAGGTCGCGCAGAAACTGGTCGCGACCAGCGGCGAGCTTGAGCTGATCGCCGCCGACGACCAAGCCGACGTGCCGGCGCTCGCCGGCTGGCGACGCGAGATCTTCGGCGCCGAAGCGCTGAACCTGAAGCACGGCAAACTCGCCCTCACCGCCGCAGGAAAGCGCGTCAAGGTCATCGAGGTCTGAGCTTGGAGGACGGTGCCGCCTCGAACGTCGCCGCCACATCCGTCCTCGCCCGCCGTCAAGGCATCGCGATGCCGCTCGGTGCGGCGGCGGCTGCTATTCTCATTGTCGCGCTTATCCTTCGGATCCTCGGCGCTCGCGGCGAGCTCTGGCTGGACGAGCTCTGGAGCCTCAAGCTGATCGACGAGGTCGTGGCGCGGCACGACCTGTTCTGGGGCCTCGCGGTCGACAACAACCACTACCTCAACACGCTCTATCTCTATCTCGTCGGCGCCGATGCGCCGGCCCTGGTGCAGCGCGCGCTGTCGATCCTGCTCGGGTGCATCACCGTCCTCGTCGCGGGAATCGCGATGCGGCGAGAAGGGATGGCGGCCATGCTCTCGGCCATGGGACTCTTTGCCGTCGCCTATCCGATGGTGAATTACGGCTCGGAGGCGCGCGGCTATGCCGGCCTCATCCTCGCCACATTGGCAGGGCTGCTCCTCACGGAAGCCGTCGCGACCGCGCAACCCTCGGACCGGCGCCGCCGGGCGACGATAGCGCTTGGCGCGGCGAACGCCATCGGCGTGCTGTTCCAGCCTGTCATGCTGAGCGGCATCGTTGGCATGATGGGCTGGACCGCCTGGATCAATCGGCCGGCAGACCCGACGGATTGGCGCGGCCTGCGCACGACGCTGGCGACGATCGGCGACCGATTCTCCTGGACGGTGCGCCTGCTGCTGCCCTTCGCCGCGATCATCGCCTTCAGCGTCCTCCATGCCGACGGTTACCGCATCGCCGGCTCGGCGCCGTTCACGGCGGCTGGCTTCGTCGCCGGCTATGGCGGACTGCTCCGGCTGCTCTTGGGCCTGCCGGAAGCGGCGCCGGATTGGACGGCGCTCTGTATCGCGGCTGTCGCCCTGGCTCTGGCCTGCACGCTCGCACACGACGGCACGCGACGCGGCCAGCATCGGCGGAGCCTTTATCTCATCTTCATCGTCGGGCTCCCCGCGGCGATGTTCGTCGCTCGACTGCCGAACATCTACTTCCCGCGCTACTACCTCGCCTCCGGCACGGTGTTCCTGCTGCTGTTGGCCGATCTCTTTGCGTGGAGCTGGCGCCGCGGCAGCGCCACCCGTGCCCTCGCCGTCGTGACCATTCTCGCGATTGCTGCGGGCAACATGGCCGAGAACGCGCATCTGCTGCGCGACGGCCGCGACCAGTCGGCGGCGGTGATGCGGCTGGTGGCCAGCGCGGGTCCGACCTTGGTCACCAGCGACCAGGACGCGCGCGATACGCCGGTGGTCGAATTCTTCGCGCGGCGGCTGAGCCTGCCCGTGACCTACGTCAAGTCCAGCGAGATCTGCAGCCGGAAACCGCAATGGCTGGTGTCGAGCTGGTCGCCGGCCGAGCTCGGCGACACGATGGAGACCGGCGATGCCGGATGCCGGCACGTCTTCCATCGGGTCGCCGCCTTCCCGCAGTGGGGCCTCTCCGGCCTACCGTGGAGCGTCTATCGGGCCGCGCCATGAGCGGAGAGACCGCCGTCGCCGCCGGGAAACGCGGGTTCGGAGCCATCGCTGCCTGGACAGCAGTCGCCGCCTTGATCGGCCTCGGACTGCGCATTCTCGGCGCCAGGGGGGATTTCTGGCAGGACGAGATCTGGACCTTCTTCCTGCTGCGGGGCGTGCATTCGCCGCTCGGCATCTTTCTCGACCTGAGCGCCGACAACAATCACTTCCTGAACACGCTCTATCTCTACGCCGTCGGCGAGGCAGCGGCGCCGCTGGTCGCCCGCGCTTTCTCGATCGTGCTCGGCGTCTCCACGATCGCTGCGGTAGCGGTTGCGATGCGCGGACGGCCGCTGATCGCCCAGGCCGCGGCGGTCGCGATGTTCGCCGCCGGTTATCCGCTGGTGCATTACGGCTCGGAAGCGCGAGGCTATGCCGGCCTCATCCTCTGCACGGTGCTCTCGATCCATTTCCTGGAGCGCGAGCTGGAACGGCCGGAGCGCAGCAACCGCATCTGGCTCGGCGTCTCCAATCTCGCCGGCACGCTGTTCCAGCCGATCATGGTCGGCACGGTCGCGGTGCTGATCGGCTGGGCGGTCTGGGTGCGCTGGCGTGGCGGTCGCAGCCTGCGCCAGGCGCTGGTCGAGACGCAGCAGACCTTCTCGATCAGCATCCGCCTGCTGCTGGTGGTGCTGGTCCTCGCGGTGATCGCGGTCTATCGCGTGGGCGGCTACAAGATCCTGAATAGCCAAGCCTTCACGGTGATGCGCTTCACCGAAGGCTATGGCGGCATGCTGCGGTTCCTGCTCGGCATCCCGGAGAGCTTGCCGGGATGGGTCGTGCTGGCGATCGTGCTGCCGGCCGTGGCCTTCTTGCTCTACGTCCTGCGCGGGAGGCTCGGCGGGCGTTCCAGCCTCTATGTACTGGCGATCTTCGCCCTGCCCTTTGCGCTGCTCTGTACAAGGCTCCCCAATGTCTCCATCTATCGCTACTACCTGCTGCCCTCGATCGCGCTGCTGCTGCTGCTGGCCGACGGCTTCGCCGCGGCCTGGCAGCGCGGCGGCTGGGCGCGCGGCTTCGGCGTCGCGCTGGCGGGCGCCTTCATCCTCGGCAACGCGATTGAGCTCGGTGCCTTCTTCCAGTATGGCCGCGGCAACTATCAGGAGCCGCTGAAGGCGATCGCCGCCTCGGGCACGCCGACCGTCACCGGCAATCTCGACGGCGTCGTGGACAACACCTTGAGCTTCTACGCGACCCGGCTCGATCTCCCGGTCACCTATGTGCCGAACAAGGAGCTTTGCAGCAGCGCTGCCGTCTGGCTGATCGAATCCAGCGATGCCGGAATCGTGCCGGCCGAGACGGTGACCATGGGCGATCCGGACTGTGCCCGCCATTACCGCAAGGAGACGGTCTATCCGAGCTGGGGCCTCTCCGGCTGGACCTGGACGCTCTACCGCGCGACCGACCCTTAAGCGATCGCGGTGGTCAAGTCGAAGGACCGGCCGGCCGCGTCGAGCCGGCGCTGCACCGCCTCGCCGAACAGCGTCTCGCCGCCCTTCGGCAGATGCAGCACCAGCCGCTGGCCGCTCTTCTCGATCGAAGTGAGGCCGAGCATGTGCTCGGTGCCGCCGCTCAGGGCATAGGCAAGCCGGATCGTGGTGCCGACCCGATAGGCGAAGGCGATGTCCTCCTCAGCCAGCAGCGCGCGCACGGGGTCGATATAGGGCGCGTCCGCCGCGCCGCCGTAGCGGATGGCGAGGATCAAGGCGAGGATCACGCGCTCCGGATGCGTGATGCCGGCGACCGGCAGGCGCAGGGCGCGCATGAAGGCCTGCTCGGCGCGATAGTCCGGATGCTCGCGCCAGGCGATGTCGGAGAGGATGCAGGCCGCCTCGCGCAGCCGGGCGCGCGCGTGACCTTCCGTGCGGAAC
>DATKNM010000065.1:0-4210 GCA_035541335.1 Binatia bacterium | reverse complement strand
CGCTCGGCGGCGAACAGGCGCCGCACCCGTTGGAAACCCGCCTCTGTGTAACGATCGCGCAGGGCGGGGTCGCGCAGCAGGGTTGCGATCGCCGCCGCCAGTGCCGGGGCATCGTCCGGCGCCACCAGCGCGCCGGTCTCGCCGTCGATCACCAGCTCCGGGATGCCGGCGAGCTTGGTCGAGACCACGGCCAGGCGCTGGCTTTGCGCCTCCATCAGCACATTGGGCAGGCCGTCGCGATCGCCGTCGGCGGCGATCCGGCAGTTCAGCACAAAGAGATCGGCAGCCCGGTACTCGGCGAGCACGGTCTCCTGCGGCTGGGCGCCGAGCCAGAGGATGCGGTCGGCGATGCCGAGGCGCTTCGCTTCCGCCTCGAGCTCGTCCTTCAGCGGCCCGCCGCCGACATGGCGCAGCCGCCAGTCGATCTCCCTCGGCAATCGGCCGAGGGCGTCGATCAATCCGGCGAAGCCTTTCTTCGGCACGAGGCGTCCGACCGAGAGCAGGGTAAAGGGGCCGCGCTCATTCGGAGGCCGGGCGGGCGGCTCCGGAAAGCGCGCAAAATCGAGGCCGTGATAGACCAAAGCCGTCTTCTCGGGCGGCGATGCCAGCTGTTCGAGGTGGCGATGGCCGGTCTCGGTACAGGTCACCAGCCAGTCCATCGCGGCGAGCTTCTCGCGCTTCTCCCAATCCGGGGTGATCCAGATGTCCTTGGCGTGGGCCGAGCAGCTCCAGGGGATGCCGGTCATCAGATGCGTGTAGTAGGCGACCGAGGCCGGCGTATGCAGGAAGTGCGCATGGAGGCGTCGCGGATAATTCGCGGGATCGCCGAGCTCCGCCGCCAGAACGCAAGCCTGGCCAAAGCGCCGGCCGCGATTGGGCGTCGGGTCGCGGCGGAAATCGGCGATCCATTGCCGGAAGGCGCGGGCATAGCCCGGCAGCCGCCGCGCCCGCCGCCAGCCTCGGAGGACCCGCAGCGGCTCCTGATAGAGATATTCCGGCAGGTAGTTGACCGGCGCAGCAATCTCGCGATGCACCGGATGGACATGGCGGTCGGTCGGATGGCGGAGCGAGACGATGCGGATCGGGATGCCGCGCTGCTCAAGCGCCCGGATCTCCTGGGCGATGAAGGTCTCGGAAAGGCGCGGATAGCCCTTCAGGATGAAGACGACGCCGGGTTGGGTCATCAAGTGATGGGAGGCGTGCGGATTCAGCGCGCGAGGCGGCTGGCAAGCCGCATGCGCGGCCGCGGCGTGCGCAGCGGCGCCTGGTCGATGGTCTGGTCCACCAGGCGGTTGATGTTGCCGAGGCCGTCCATCAGGCCCGGCACCACCACCTGGCTCGGCAGCGCCTGCTGCGGCAGCTGGCGCAATGCGGTCGCCATCTGGCGCCAATCGCGGGCGCCGTCATCCTCGAGCATGGAGACGAGGCCGTAATCCTGCGCCCGGGTCGCGCGCAGATATTGCTCCATGCGCGGCCGGGTGCGGGGAACGATCAGCGCCCGCTTGTCGAAGGACAGGATCTCGCAGAAGGTGTTGTAGCCGCCCATGGCGACGACGCCGATTGCCCGCGCCATCAGATGCTCCATCTGGGCGTCGAAGGTGATCGCCTCGACATTGTCGAGGCGGCTGGCACGCTGGAGGAACTCCGCCTGGCGGTCGGAATGCATGAAGGGCCCGAGCACCAGCAGCGCCGGATGCGGCTGATGGGCGTCGTTCTCATAGGCGCGCAGCACCCAGTCGACCACATCCTCGCCGTCGCCGCCGCCGCCGGTCGTGACCAGCAGATAGGGTTCCGCGATCTTGGTGATCGGCGCCGACGTGGCGGGGCCATGCGGCAGGCTGCGATGCAGATAGCCGGTATAGATCATCTTCCGCCGCACCGATTTCGGCAAATCGATCCCTTCCAGGGGATCGCAGATCTGCGGCAGGCCGTAGACCCAGATCTGGTCGTAGAGATCGCGCAAAGCCGGCACCACCTTCTTGCGCTCCCATTCGGGGACCAGGGCGGCGGGCTCGTCCATGATGTCGCGCAGCCCGAGCACCAGGCGGGTCCCGCGCTCCTTCAGCATGACCAGGGTGTCGTGCACCTCGCCGCGCAGGCCGAGCGGCTCCTTATCGACGATGAAGATGTCGGGGTCGAAGATCTCGGCGGTATGGCGGATGATCGAGGCGCGGAGCTCCAGCGTCTCCTCGATGTCGATCAACAGCGAGAGCGGTGTGTAATCGCCGCTCCTGAGCTTGATGACGCCGGGGATGCGGACGAAATCCACCCGGGCCCGGAAGTTGAAGCTGCCGATGATCGGCGAGCCCGTGAGGATGATGACGGAGAGGTCCTTCTCGAGATCCACCAGGGAATGCGCGATGGTGCGGCAACGGCGCAAATGGCCGAGGCCGAACGTATCGTGACTGTAAATGAGAACCCGGGCGTCCCGCTTCGGACTGTTTGCTAGCTCCACGCGTTCATCCCCCGCGTGCCGTGACGGGGCGAGTATTGCACAGCCGGTTTCGCCGGCGAAAGGCAAAGTTTCATGGCAGCCTCGCGAGGCTAAATGTTTGATAACTTTACGGTATCGATGCCCGGCGAAGCGCGCCGGCCGATCCTTCCCGGCTTGCGAGTTCAGACCCGGCACCCTATTGTCCCAAGGTCGCGACGGACCTGGGGACGGTCGGCGCGCGACCGGACGGGCGCATGGAACGCAATCTCTTCAAGTATATCTGGCGCCACAGCTGGCGCGATCAAGTTTACATTTTGGCGATCGTCCTGCTCCTGCAGGTGTTCTACTTCGTCTCCCTCGACCTGCCGAAGCGCATCGTCAATGACGGCATCCGGGGGGCCGCCTTCAAGGACGCGAAGGCGGACACGCTCCCCTTCATGCATCTGAGCTTCGGACCGTATCCGTCGCTGCACATTCCCGAGATCACCGTGTTCGGCGGCATTGCGCTGGACCAGATGCAGTACCTGTTCGCGCTCTGCTTCAGCTACCTCTTCTTCGTGGTCGTGAACGGCTGGATGAAGCAGTGGGTGAACACCGAGAAGGGCCGGCTCGGCGAGCGCATGCTGCGGCGCCTCCGGTTCGAGCTCTATGACCGGATCCTGCAATTCCCGCTCGGCCATTTCCGCAAGGTGAAGCAGGCCGAGATCGCGACCATGATCAAGGACGAGGTAGAACCCCTCGGCGGATTCATCGGCGATGCCTTCATCCAGCCGGCGATGCTGGCGGGCCAAGCGCTGACCGCGCTCTACTTCATCTTCCTGCAGAACGCGTGGCTGGGCGCGCTCACCTTCGCCGTTCTGGCAGTGCAAATGGCGGTCATTCCGAAGCTGCGGGTCAAGGTCCGGCTGCTGGCGCGCCAGCGGCAGATCACCGCCCGGGCTTTGGCCGGTCGTATCGCCGAGAGCGTCGATGGCGCCATCGAAATTCACACCAATGACACATCGAATTACGAGCGGGCGGATATTGTCGAGCGCCTCGGAACGATTTTCCTGATCCGCTTCGAGCTCTATCAGCGCAAATTCTTCGTCAAATACCTCAACAACATGCTGGCCGCGACCACGCCGTTCCTGTTCTACCTGATCGGCGGCTATCTCGCGCTCAACGGCAAGTTCGACACCGGCAGCCTCCTGGCGGCGATCAACGCCTACAAGGACCTGCCGGACCCGATCAAGCAGCTGATCGACTGGGACCAGCAGCGGCAGGACGTGCAGGTCAAATACGACCAGGTGATGGAGCAGTTCTCGCCGGACGGCATGTCCGCGCCCGAGCTGCAGTCGCTGGAGACCGAGCAGGACGTCGCGCCGGCGGCGCTGGCGCTCAGCCATCTCGCGCTGACCGACGAATCGGGGGCGCGGCTGGTGGAGGATGTGACCCTCGAGATCGCGCCGGAGAGCCATGTGGCGGTGATCGGGACCGGGGCGAGCGGCAAGGAGTTCCTCGGCCTCGCGCTCGCGCGCCTCATCAAGCCGGCGGCCGGGCAGGTCCGATACGGCGACCGCGACCTGATGCAGCTGCCGGAGGCCGTGACCGGCCGCCGCTTCGCCTATGTCGGCGACGAGAGCTTTTTCTTCCCGCTCTCGATCCGCGAGAACCTGATCTACGCCCTGAAGCACCGGCCGGTGCGACCGCGCCGATACGAGGGCGAGGACCTGAAGCACTACGAACGACGGCTCCGTGAGGCGGTGCGCGCCGGAAATCCGCCGCTCGACTCCGCTG
>DATKNM010000064.1:0-5662 GCA_035541335.1 Binatia bacterium | reverse complement strand
GAACTTCGCGATGAGGCCGACCTCGACCATGATGTAGCCGAGGCCGAGGCAGGCGAAATAGACGATGGTGCCGAGCTTGCCGGGATTGTGCTGGAAGATCGCCCGCCAGCCGAGCAGCAGCGGCAGCAGGATCAGCACCGTTGAGACCGCCGCCGCGACGCCCAAGGTCGCCCAGAGCAGCAGATAGCCCCAGTCGTCCTGGAAGAGTTCCAGCCGGTCGGTGATGCGCGGCAGGTCCTCGGGCTTCTCATAGGCGGCGAAATAGGGTCGGTCGTTGGTGAGGGGATGGATGTCGAACACGTAGCGCCGGGCGATCTCGTCCCAACCGCCGAAGATCAGCGCATGCCAGGCGAGGCGCCCCATGGCGACGGCCGGCAGCACCTTGGGCGCGGTATCGTCGCTGGTCTCCGCAGTACCTGCATCGGCGGCGCTGGAATCCGTCACATTGTCCAGCGTCGGGTCGGCCTGGCCGGCGACCGGGGCGCTGCTCGCATCGCTTGTCGTTCCCGAGGTCGCTTCCGCGACCTTGGCCGAGGCGGCGCCGAAGATCTGGTCGTGATAGGCGGAGAGCAGCGCGTCGGTGCCGCTGCCGTCGAAATCGATGCCGGGATAGTAGATCTCGTCGAAGGAGAGGCCCCTGGTGGTCTCGCGCAGGGTCGCGATCTCTGCGGGCGTGAAGCCGCCGCGCTTGTAGAGCACCGTCGTGGTCGAGAGGTAGGTCGAGACCGCGTAGAAGGCGTTGGCGAGGTTGGTGTGGTCGCCGCCCGCCGAGGCGCCGCTCTTCGCCGCCTCGACCATGGTGGCATAGAGCCTGAGCACTGATTTCGGCGGATCCTCCTTGTTCCACAATGTGACGGAGAGGATGCCGCCTTCCTTCAAGGCGCGCATGTAGGTGCGCATCGCCTCGACCGTATAGCCGTACTTCTCGACGATGGCGAAGCCACCGGGATTGGAGAGGCCGGCGGAATCGGCAAGACTCAAGTCGATCACGTCGTAGCGGCCGGCGGTCCGGGCGAGGAAGAGCCGGCCGTCATAGTCCACCACCTTCACCTTCGGCTCGCGCAGCAGGTCGCCGGTGAAGTCGCGGATCTCCTGGTGATTGAGGAAGGCGTCGCGGATCGCCGGATTGGCCTCCGCCACCGTCACCGACTTCGCGCCGCTGCGGAGCGCGACCTCGGTCGAGATGCCGCCGGCGAACTGCACCACGAAGGTGTCGGCGTTCGGCTTCAGCACATAGGGATAGTGCATCGGCAGGTAGCGGAAATAGGCGGTCTGCGCCTCGGGAAGCTTTCGCATGACGCCGATCGGGCCGTCGCCGTCGATATACATGCCCCAATAGGCGTTGACCGGCATCTCGGGGAGGTTGAAGGCGGCGTTGTCGGAGAGGCCCGGCGCGAAGTGGAGGTACGAGCTCGAATAGAGCTCGAGCTCGCCGAACGGCGAGATGTCGTGATAGACGCGCTGGTTGTCCGGGAACTTCCGCGCATAGGCGACGCCCTTGTAGTCCGAGGTCGCGAGCTTGGCGATGCCGAGCCAGCCCGGCGCCAGGAAATGCCCGCCGAAGGCGACGACAGCGGCCGCGACGAGCAGCACGACGCCGCGGCGGTCCCGCTGCCCCTGGAACCAGAGCAGGCCGCCCGCCGCCCAGAGCATCAGCGGCGCCGCGATCAGGTTCTCCGGCGGCAGCAGGTACATCGCCGCCAGCATCGAGAGCCCGCAAAGGCCGGAGCCGACGAGATCCGCGAAATAGACCCGGGCGAAGGCGGTGCGGCTCTGCAGCAGCACCGCGCCGATGAAGAGCGCCCCCGCCAGGAACGGCACGAAATAGAGCAGGAAGTTTCCGAGCAGCAGCCATTCCTGCGCCGGGTCGGAAATGAGGAAGATCGCGTTGAAGGGGATCTGCTGCGCCGCGAGGTTCGCGGCCACGGTCAAGGGACCGAACAGCAGCAGGGCGCCGCCGGCGACGCCCCGCCAGTGGCGCTCGAACCAGCCGGTCCCGGCGCACATCACCGCGCTGGTGAGGCCGAAGCCGAGCAGAGCGAGGCTCACCACCAGCGAGCCGAAATGCACCCAATTGCCGACCGCGAAGATCCGCATGATGCAGATCTGCAGGGCGATCACCGAGCCCGCGACCAAGCCGACCGCGAAATAGGCCGGGACCGGAATCGGTGTCGCTGAAGGGCTGGCGGGGCCGGCGCTCACGCGTCAGCCGATCGCAGCGCGGCGCCGAACGTTACTGGCCATTATGCGTGCCCTGGATCACGTCACCGGAGAGCGCGGTGAACGGCACGAAGGGCACGATCTTGCCATTGTAGATGTCGGAGCGGGCGACCGTGATGGTGCCGTCGGCGGCCTTCTGCTTGGTCACCTTCAGCACGTGCTGCGCGCCCGGCGGGCCGACCGGGATCACCATGATGCCGCCGTCTTTGAGCTGCTGCAGCAGCGGCGGCGGCACGTGGTCGATACCGCAGGTGACGATGATCTTGTCGAACGGCCCCGCTTCTTCCCAGCCGTAATAGCCGTCGGCGTTCTTCGAGGTGATCGCCTTGTATTCCGAATAACCGGCGGCGATCAGCTCGTCATAGGTGGCGCGGGTGCGCTCGGCCAGCGGCTTGATGATCTCGATCGTCCAGACCTTGTCGGTCAGGTTGGAGAGATAGGCCGACTGGTAGCCGGAGCCGGTGCCGATCTCCAGCACCTTCTCGCCCTTCCGCACGTCGATCGACGTGGTCATGCGGCCGACCAGGTGCGGGCCGGAGATGGTGACGCCGTAGCCGATGTCGAGGAAGGCATTGGCATAGGCGCGCGGCAGGTTCGGCTCGCGCACGAACTTCTCGCGGGGTGTCATCAGGAAGGCGCGCTTGTTGCGTTCGTCCTTCAGGTCCTTGTTCGCCACCAGCACCAGGAACCGCTTCCAGCGCTCGGAGAGGTACTTCGGATCCTCGCCGCGGTTCTTCTCCATCCAGGTGACGAAGTTCTGCTCCGTGTCCATCGGCGGAGCGGCATCCCAGCTGTAGGGGACGGGGACGTTCGCCAGCGCCGGAAGGGCGGTCGCGGAAGCGACCGCCGCGGCGGATCCGGCCAGGAATTGACGGCGGTTCAAGAAGTCTCTCCGGAAATCGATCGAGTTGAACGGGCGAAAAATGCGGTGCGTCGCGCGACCTTGTCCACCTTCAATGTGTAACAGACGGTGTCACGACAATTCGGCGAAAAATCAGCGCAGATTGCCGGTATGGCCGAGCGAGTAGCGGCCGGGCTGCGGCCAGACGGTGAGGCCGTGCGGCTCCCGGTCGACCGGGATCTGCACCACGGCGCCGTCGGTCGTGTCGAAGCGATAAACGACGTTGTCGAACCGGCCGGACAGCCAGAGGTAATGTCCGTCCGCCGTGACGTTGCCCATGTCCGGGCTGCCACCTCCGGGAATCGGCCAATTGGCGATCACCGCGCGGGTCGAGAAGTCGATCACCGAGACGCTGCCGGGGCCGTGCCGTCCGCCCTCGACCTTGTGCGAGCCGCGATTGGCGACGTAGAGCTTGGTGCCGTCCCGCGAGGGATAGAGGCCGTGCGCCCCGCGGCCGGTCGGGATGAAGCCGATCTGGCTGAAGCTGTCTCCGTCCACCAGATAGACGCCGTCGGCCAGCATGTCGGCGACGTAGAACACCTTGCCGTCCGGCGACACCCGGATGTCCTGCGGCATGCCGGTGCCGGCGCAGATCGGGAAGCCGGTGGCCGGATCGGCGAGCGCGGAAGACGTGGCGGAGGCCGGCACGAGCAGCGAGGCCTGGCTCTGCTTGGTGACGCCGTCCTTGTTGAGGGTGAGGTAGCCGACGACCTGGCGATGCACCATGTCGACCTTCGCGAGGCCGCCGCCGTATTCGCAGGTGAAGAGCGCATAGCGCCCGTCGATCGAGAAATCGGCGTGGTTGATGCCGGCGCAACCCGGGGTCGGCAGCGACCACTGCAGTTCCATCGTGTGCGGATCGCGGAAGTCGAGCCGCTGGCTCTCCTCGGCGACCACGATCGCCGACTGGCCGTCCGGCGTGAAGTACATGTTGTAGGGATCGTCCACCGCGATCGGATGCCCCGGCTTGCCGGTCCGGGGGTTGATCGGCACCACGCTGCCGGTCGACCGGTTCTCGGCGTTGTTCACCACCCAGAGCGTGCGGAGATCATAGGAGGGGACGATGTGCTGCGGATTGACGCCGACGCGGAATCTTGCCACCACCTTCATCAGCATGGGGTCGATCACGGTCACGTCGCCGGAGATCCGGTTCGGCACATAGATGCGGTAGAGATCGTCGGCGACCGCGGGGCTCAAATGGGTCGGGCCGATCTCGCTGTAGAGGTTCTCGGGGTCGGCAACCGCCGGCATGCCGGGAACCGTCTCGACCGCTTTCGCCCGGTGATTGCCGGTCGATTGGGCGGCGGCCCCGCCCAGCCACTGGCACGAGCCGAGGATCGCCGCCAGCGCCACGATGGCCAGCCTCCGGGAGTCGAACAGGTGCTTCAAGGTCAAATCCGCCCAGGGGAAACGCAGGCGCGCGGAATCACGATCGCCTCACCTTGAGGTATCTCACAGGCGACCGGGGGCGGACAAACGATTTCTGGTAACGTTTTGAAACAGATAGCGGGGTTTAACTGCGACGTATTGTCCGCTCCGCTGGCGCCGGCGCAGGAGGGGGCGGGATCGGGCCTGGATGAGATGCCCGGTCCCGCCGCGTCAGGTTTCCTCAGTCGATGTCCTCGCGCAGGCGCTGTGCCTGGTCGAGCCGGTTCCGCAGATCCACCGCGTCGCCGCCCGCGGTCGAGCGCAGGGTGACGTCGGTGGCGCTATCGGACTCCATGCCGTACATCGCGCTCGCCGCCTGATGGTCGGCGATGATCTGGTCGAGATAGGCGCGGTCGAGATCGCGCCCGTTCAAGGCGGAGATGCGGCTGACCGCGGTGCTGCCCGCCGGATTGGGCTGGAACGCCAGCGAGACGTTGTCGCGCGCGGCAATGCCGCCGAGCTCGCTCGACATCCGGCGATGGGCGTCGATGGTTTCCCGCGCGAACTCGCGGACGTCGTCCGACTGCGCGCGTTGCGCCGCGACCTCGGACATGGCGATCTCGGTCGCGTTGAACTCCGAGGCCCGGGCCATGAAATCGACGTCGGCCCCCACGACCTGGCTCACCGGCACCTGGTTCGCCGGCACCACGACGGTGCCGCCCACGGTACCACTGGGCGCCACCAGCACCGTGCCCGGCGCCACCGTGTTGGTCACGACCGTGTTCGGCACCACCGCGGTCGCCGGCGCGACCACGGTTGCGGTGCCGGCCGGCGCCAAGGTCGGCGTCGCCGCGACGGTGCTCGTCGTATGCGTGCTGGAGGCGGAGCCCTGCTTGTAATGCGGGTTGTAGTTCCCGTTGCAGCCCGCGACGGCGACCGCAGTCACGGCCAGCGCGGCGGATGCGAACAGCAGGCTTCGAAAGTTCGGATGCGTCAAATGCAAATGCGTATTCATTGCGACAACCTCTTCATGTTGTTCTGCGCGGTCGCAGCGCGCTCGGCGTCACGATGCGTGACGCCGCAGCGGTTGGAACGCGTCAGATGCGGCCCATCGCGAGCAGCACGATCACCACGACGAGAACGAGGCCGAGTCCGCCGCTGGGGTAGTAGCCC
>DATKNM010000063.1:0-3539 GCA_035541335.1 Binatia bacterium | reverse complement strand
CCCTTCGCCCAGGTCAGGGACAAGGTCTTGTCCTTCAGATTCTGGACGTAGTTCCAGACCTGGTCGCTGCCGGAATCATAAGGATCGGCATCGGTGCCCCAGCCGAAATGACTCTCGGCGGTCTCGTCGGTGGTGCCGGTGATCTTCGGGGGCGGAGCCTGGTCGTAGCCGTCGAGCTTGCACTGGCCCTCATCGCCACGCACGGCGATGGCGGGAACCAGCAGGAGAATGGAACCTGCCAGCAGCAGATTTCTCATTGTGCCCCCCTTCGGGTGCTCGCCTCTCTGAGCGATGCCCCAGCGCGCAGTTTAATCAAGCACCCGGGGGAAAGGAATCGGAGCATTTCTCTCGCCGACAAGATCTCGGCGGATAAGTCGGGCGGGAAAGAATTTCGGGAGTTCCCCATCTCCGCGTATGTCGGAATTTGCCGCGGCCGGGGCGTTCTTCCAAAGGACGGCTAAACGACGGCGGCGTTGGAACAAATCGACGGGTCGCGCCATTGAATCGGCCCACAACCCGCGTTCGCGCCGGTCCGGCTCCGGGTCATTGGATGGAGGCTGGCCATCGCCACTCGATTTCAGAAGCTGCGTGGTCTTGTTCCGGACGCACGTCTCCAGCTCTCTGCTGCCGGGACCCGGGTGATATTCGGCGGACAGCGCGTGGCGGCACCCGCCGGCGAGACGCAGTCGGGCAGCCCCGCCCATCCGGCATCAGGAAACCCGGCGGCGGAAGATGCACCTGCGGGAAATCCATCTGGGCCAGAGGCACGCGCCGCGAAAAATCGCGCGGTACAATTTCCGACCGGTGGACCGCGCGATACGTTGAGCTCCGACAACCTCACCGTCCTGGCGGGCCTTGCCACCGCCATCGAAGCGCGGCGCGCTGCGCTGGTGCCGGCTTTCGATACCTGTCGCCAGCGGCTGGGCCGGGCACGGTCCTGGGTCAGCGCCCGGAGGCTGGCACCCCCTCCACTGCAACCCGGACGCCGCACGACGGCCTGGATCGACGCCCTCAGCAGCCTGCAGCGCGCGGAAGCGACACTGGCGCTGCGGCTCGACGCGGCGGCGGTCGACCTGCATTTCGGCCTCAACGAAGCGGTCCGTTCCAGCTATCTGAAACTGGTGCAGGCGTTCCGCGCGCTCGCCGGCAGCGGGCGGATCTGGCACGCCTTCCCGATCGTCATCGGCGAAGGCGCGCAACGACCGCCGCATCGCTTCATCGCACAGCGAAACAGCCAGCGCGCCCGGGCCTGGACGCCGACCCGCTTCACGGTCGGATTCGCACCGCCGTTCCGGTGCCGCCTGCCGGCGATGGGCTTCGGCAGCGCCAACGGCGCCGAGCTCTTCCTGCTGCCGGGATTCTTCGTCTTCGCGCGGCCGGAGCAAGAAGCGAACGCCGGCATGACCCACGGCGTGGCACTGATCGATCTGAAGGACCTGACGATCCGCTGCACGCTGCGGCGCGCAGTGCCGCGCTTCGACCGCACGGAAGACCGCCCGAAGAGCGAGCATAGATCCGGCTTGCAGGGCGAGATCGAGATCGAGAGCCGCAGCGGCTTCTACGAGCGCTTCGTCGCCGACGACGGAAACGCGGTCGAAGCCTTCGGCCGCGCGATGGAGGTGTTCCGGAACGCGGTCGCACGGGAGACGCCCGTCGCCGTGGACACCGAGGCGACCAACGCGCCCGCATTCCTCGATCTCGCAATCGCAGATCTCGCGCCGCCGCCGGTTCCCGAGCTGCCGCAGGAGCTGCCGCTGGATTTCCGCTGGCAGTGGCCGCGCTGGCGGCTGCCGCGGTGGCAGATGCCGCAGTGGCAGATGCCGCAGTGGCAGATGCCGCAGTGGCATTTCCCGCGCTGGCACATTCCGCGTTGGCATCTCCCACGCGTGGCGCTGCCGCGCATGCAGATGCCGCGAATGCAGGCGCCGCGCGTTCAGATGCCGCGTGTGCGGATGCCCCGCGTACAGATGCCTGCCTGGGAAATGCCGCGCTGGCGGTTGCCGCAGTGGAAGTTAGCCCGGTGGCAGTTGTCCCGGTGGGACTTGCCGCGTTGGCGCCTTTCCCAGTGGTCGTTGCGGCGCAGGACATGGCGTCGGCGATTCCGCGTCGACGGGCTTCGGTCGTTGCGTTGGCGGCTGTCGCGGCAGGTTCGCCGGCATGTCCCGCGGCGTCTTCCCTGGACTCTCTCGCAGCATCTCCCCTCGGCCACCCCGTCGCTGCTTCGCCGCCGCTGGCAGCGGCAATTGCGCCGGTCGGCGGCGCAGCTTCCCAGCCGGAGCGCCGGCGCCAGCATGGTGACGGCGACCGTCGCCTTCTGCTGCGGGATCGCGGCGGCGGCACTCGCCTTGCACGCCATGCCGAGCTTCCAGAAGACGCCACCCGCGACAGTCCAGTCGGCGGACGCGACGGCGTCCCTCGCGAGCCTCGTCAGCCCGGCTCCGGCGTCGGCCCCGGCGGCTGCCGAAGGCACGATCGCGCCCGTGGCCGTCGTGAATTCGCCGGTGAGCGCGGTCACGGCGCCGCCCGACGCCGAGGCGTCGACCGGTGCGGAGGCGTTGACCGCAGAGGAGGTCGAGGAGCTGCAGTCGAAGCTGCGCGCGCTCCAATATTACTATGGCACGGTCAATGGCAGGCTGACGCCGCAGACCATCAAGGCGTTCAACACCTGGCGCAGCGAGACCGACCGACCGCAACGCCCGAAGATCGACCACGACGATTTCCAGACCTTCGTGGCGGAGATATCGCGCTGAGAGAGCATTGCCGGGTTTCCGCCTGACGGTCTTGGCTCGCCCACTGCATTCAATGCGGGGGGACCACCGCAACCGCATTAACCCCTCCCAAACCCTCCCCCGATCTCGGCGGAGGGGTTTTCAAAGGTGCATGGGCGCGGTCCTACTGACCGCAGACCGCGCATCAGAATGTGGGGTTTGAGGTAAATTGTTGCGGGGGAGCGGTGCGTTCCGGCGCGGGCGCGACAGGGGTGTCGCTGGCGGGTCGGTTCGACAGGAATGGCCCCGCGGGCGGCGTCAAGCCTGCGTGAGGCGCGGCGGCGGGCCGATCTGGGCCTGTGGATATTCCGGGGAATTCGGACAAGAATACAGGATTGTACAGGGGGGTTTCGGGTTAGCGCGGAACGCGTGAGGCGCGTGCCGTCGCGCCCGCCGGGAGCCCGCGCCGATCTTGAGGACGTATTCGCCGCGATGTCGATCCGTACCTTCCTGACGCTGGTGATCGCCGTGATGGGCGCGGCGCTGATCGTCGTGGTCGGGTCGCGGATGCTGTCGGAGGCGGAGCGCAGCGTCCGGGCGCACAAGGTCGCCGCCCTGGCGGAGGTCAGCCAATCGCTGCTGCCGGCGCTGATCTCGAGCCGGATCGAGCGCGGCACGGCGGTGGTCGCCGGCATGGCGGCCGACCCCGCCGACGACGCATCGTGGCAGCGCCTCGCCGAGCAGCGGCGGATCACCGACGCGATGGCAGCGCGCAGCATCGCCGCACTCCAGGCCGCGCCGCTGCAGGACTCCTCGCTGCTCCCGGAGCAG
>DATKNM010000062.1:0-2136 GCA_035541335.1 Binatia bacterium | reverse complement strand
CCGGTGAAGTCGAACTTGGCGAAGCGGACGAACTCGGTGCCGACCAGGCGGTAGAGAACGCGAAACGGCGCATGCTCCGCCGTGAGCATCATGATATGCGGGAGGATCGGCTTCAGCTCGGCGGGATCGATCTCGGCGCGGGACGGCATGGGCCGGGCGCCCCGTTTCCGGTTCCAGTACTCGAGCAGGGCCGCGCAGCGCGGGGAATGAAAGGGCAGTGGTTGGTCAGGGTCGAAGGTTAGAAAACCCTCCGGCACGATGTCCCTCCCGATCCCTGGTCACCCGACAGCCTCAGTAAAACCGTAACACAGTCAGAGTGGCCGCGGATCCAGGAATCGCCGGAGGACGTTGCCCGTGATACGGGCGACGTTGTTCTGGTAGCCGTCATGGCTGAGCGAAGCCGACCAGGTGATCGAGCCCGTCGAGAAGACCGCACCGTCATTCCCGGTTTCGAAGTAGACCAGCTCGGCGCGCACCTTTGGATTCTCGATCGCATCCTGACCGGGGAAGCCGGCCAGTAGTTCCTCGGGCGTCAGCAGATAGACATTCGAATGCTCGACCGAGCGCGCCAGCACCAAAGCGTGCGGCGGCGTGCCGAGATCCGGGTCGGCGGCGTCGAGCTCGTAGCCGGCGGCACCGCCGAGCACGCCGAAATCGCCGATCTTCTCGTCCTTGCCGACGCCCTCGAAAATGAAGGCGGCGCGGGGATCGAAGCTCTGCTCGGTGCGGATGAAATGCGAGTTCTCGTCGAAGCCCTCGGCGACGAAGCCGACGCCGACCAGGGCCTGGGGCGCCCGGCCCTGGGACCGCCAGAGCCCGCCGTTCTCGGCGGTGAAGCTGTGGAACCGTTCGCCCGGCGGCAGCTCGAAGCAGCGGGTACCGGCTTCGCCGCGCCGCACCTCGATGACACCCGGCAGGTCGGGATGGGTGGCGATGCGCCAATAGAAGCCGTTGCCGCCGAGATACATCAGCCGGCCGCCGCCGCCCAGATAGGCCTCGAAGGCATCCAGCATCTTGGTCGAGTGATATTCGGGATGGCTGCCGGTGATGATGCAGCGATAGTCCCCGAGCAGGGCGGCTCCTTCCTCGTGGATGACGTCGTCGGTGATGACGTCGAACTTCTGGCCGTTCGCGGTCAGCCAATCGACCACGTGCAGGTCGGCGTTGAAGTTCCAGAGCGCACGCTTCGGGCGCGTGTTGAGGATCGGCCGATGGCAGGAGCTGTAGACGCCGCCGCTGCCGTCGCGGTGCCGGTCATAGAGCGAGATGCCGAAGTCGCGGCGTTCCTTCAGGAACTGCTCCGCCGGCCCGAGCTCGAGCAGCGCGCCGTAGCAGACCTCGGAAAGCGCGTCCTCATAGCCGTGGTGGCTGTTGGCATAGGCGAGGAAGGTGAAGGTGGAGGCGAGGAAGGCGACCTGCGCTTTCGTGGCATTCTTCGCCGGGAGGACGAAGAAAGGCACGAAATCCTCGCCGTTGCCGGCGCAGCTCAGCTTCGCCGCATAAACGCCGCTCGGCAAATCGCCGGGGATCGTCCAGCGGAAGTCGGTCTTCCATTCCATGTCATGAAGATCGTCGCAGTGAAAATGGACGGCGCCGTAGAGCTCCGGCCGGTCGCTCCAGCGCAGAGTCTCGCCCTTCCAGTTGTGGCCGGTCACGGCGCGGGTCGGCAGGTTGATCAGGCGGCCATGGCGATCGTTGCCGGACACGTCGGCGATCTTCTGGCTGTCGATGCCGACCGAGAAGTCCCACCGGCCGCGGTCTTTGTCCCCGAGGCGACCGATGGACGGTGCCTCGATCTTGCCGTCGAAGTGCCGTGCGGTGAACAGGCGGGCGCCATCGGTCTCCGCGAGCTCCGCGGCAATGGTGACGGGGACACCGTCGAAGGCGGGTGGCGCGAAGGAGAAGGCGACCTCCGCCGCGGCTTCGCGACCTTCCCCGGGCAAAGTGTCCAGCAGGCAATGCGTCAGGCGCACTTTGCCGATCACCGGATCGACTGCGACCAGCAGCTTGGACCACCGCCGCTCCGGTACGGCCCGGTCGATCGTGACGGCAGCCTGCTCATCGCCGTTGCTGAGTTCGAAGCGCGGCCGTCCCATGGCATCAAGCACCAGGGACCAGCCGGTCCGGTTCGGAGTC
>DATKNM010000061.1:0-3831 GCA_035541335.1 Binatia bacterium | reverse complement strand
GGTCGTCACCCCCGGCACCGTCGGAGCAGGGGCGGGGGCCGAGGTCGAGGGCAGCGGTGCCGCGTTGATCGATCCGATGGGCGTCGCCGGCGGAACCGCCTCGGCGGTCATGCCCGACTGGCTCGAGGCTTCGGTCGGGCTTGGGATCATGATCCGCTGGCCCGGCGTCAGCGTATACGGCGGCTTCAAGTTGTTGATCGAGACCAGGGCGCTCTCGGTGACGCCGTAGCGGCCGGCGAGTTCGGTGAGAGTGTCGTCCCGTTGCACCACGTACTGCGAGCGCTCCTTGATGGCGAGATGCATGCCCGGCGCGAGGCCGTAGGGCGGCTGCAGGTTGTTCATGTCTATGAGGGCGCGCAGCGGCGTGTTGGTGCGGTCCGAGACCGCGGCCAGGGTATCGCCCGGCGCGACGATGTAGTCGCCGCCGATCACCTTGCCGAAATCGGCCGGATTGGCCGCGGGGCCGGTGGCTGCCGGCTCGACGATCGGAGGCGCATTCGCTGGACGACCGCCGGCATTGCAGGCAGCGAGGAGGCCGAGGCAGAAGACGGCAACGACCAGACCGGCGAATGACGCTGGACTACGCATTTCCCACCTCACGCAAACCACGGACCGCGCGACGGTCGTCCTCGGGGACGGCGCCGGCCACCAGGGGCACGAACCGCACGTCGATCAACGTCTCCCGCTGCAAGGTGCCGTCGGCCTGCTTGGTGATGCGTTCCAGCACCTGGTCTCCCCGCTCCGCCCCGATCGGCACCACCATGATGCCGCCCACCGCGAGCTGATCCGCCAGCGTCTGCGGCAGCTCGGGTGCAGCCGCGGTCACGATGATACGGTCGAACGGCGCCTGTTCCTTCCATCCCTTGGAGCCGTCGGCGCATTTCGACGTGATGTTGTGGATGCGGAGCTGCTTGAAGCGCGCTTCGGCCTCGTCCAGGAGCGACTTGAACCGCTCGATGGTATAGATGCGCCGCGCCAGGCGCGACAGCACCGCGGTCTGATAGCCGGAGCCGGTCCCGATCTCCAGCACTTTGTGGGATTTGGTGACCTGCAAGGCCTCGGTCATCATCGCGACGATCTGCGGTTGGCTGATGGTCTGGCCCTGGGCGATCGGCAGGGCCTGGTCCTCGTAAGCCTGATCATGAAAATGCGGCAAGACAAAGGCTTCACGCGGCACCCGCTCCAGCGCGTTCAGCACCGCCGAGTCCGTCACGCCGGCGCGGCGCAGGCTCATGATCAGCCGGATCTTGCGGGCCGCCAGACTCACCGTTCAACCCTCACCGTCGCATCCTCATTTACGCTTCTTCGCCTTCGCCCGCGGGGCCGTCTTCACCCCGTCGAACAAGCCCGCCATCCGCTTCAGCATCCGGCCCTGGGTCAGGTCGAAATGCAGCGGCGTGACGGCGATAGCGTTGCGCGCGACCAGGCCGAGGTCGCTCTCCGCGGCCTCCGGCTCATCATTGGCAAAGTCTCCGACCCAGAGCACTTCCCGCTCGAACGGATCCTTGGCCTTCACCACCTGGACATCGGTGATGCGCCGGCCCTGGGGCCCGATCTCGATCCCGGTCACCTGTTCCGGCGGCACCGGCGGGAAGTTCACGTTCATCAGGAGGTCGTCCAGCCACTCGACCGCCATCAGGCGGCGCACGACGTCCGGCCCGAAAGTCTCCGCCGTCTTCCAGTGCAGCACGTCGCCACGGCGGACCTGGCTCATGGCGATCGCCGGAATGCCCAGCATCGCCGCCTCCATGGCCGCGGCAACGGTGCCCGAATAGAGCACGTCCTCTCCGAGATTGGCGCCGCGATTGACGCCGGAGAGCACGAGAGCCGGCCGCTTGCCGGTCACCAGGTGGTTGACCGCCATGAGGACGCAATCAGTGGGCGTGCCGGAAGTTGCATAGCGGCGTGCCCCGAGTTCGTGAACCTGAAGCGGCCGGCGCAGGGTGAGGGCGTGGGAGGCGCCGCTGTGCTCGCTTTCCGGGGTCACCACCCAGACATCGTCGCTCAGGGCGCGCGCGATCTTCTCCAGGACCTTCAATCCGGGCGCGTGGATGCCGTCGTCATTCGTGACCAGGATCCGCGCCTTCTTCAGGTTGATGGGCGCTCTAGGCATGCAGAATTGACTCCCGGCCGTTCATGTAGGGACGCAGGGCGGCCGGGATCGTGATGGTCCCATCCTCCTGCTGATAGTTCTCCAGCACGGCGATCAGCGCACGGCCCACGGCAACGCCGGAGCCGTTCAGCGTATGAACGAACCGCGTGCCCTTCTCGCCGGGCTTGCGGCAGCGTGCCTTCATGCGCCGCGCCTGGAACTCGCCGCAATTGGAGCAGCTCGAGATTTCGCGATAGGCGCCCTGCCCCGGCAGCCAGACCTCGATGTCATAGGTCTTCTGGGCGGCAAAGCCCATGTCGCCGGTCGAGAGTGTGATCACCCGATAGGGCAGCTCCAGCCGCTTCAGCACTTCCTCGGCGCAGCCGGTCATGCGCTCATGCTCGCGCTCGGAATGATCCGGATGCGCGATCGAGACCAGCTCCACCTTCATGAACTGGTGCTGGCGGATCATTCCGCGGGTGTCTTTGCCGGCGGCGCCCGCCTCGGAGCGGAAGCACGGCGTCAGCGCGGTGTAGCGGAAGGGCAGCTTGTCCTCGTCGATGATCGTGTCCGCGGCGAGGTTGGTCAGCGGCACTTCCGCGGTCGGGATCAACCACATGCCCTGCTCCGTCCGGAACAGGTCCTCCGCGAACTTCGGCAATTGCCCCGTGCCGTAGAGTGCCGCGTCCCGCACCAGCAGCGGCGGCGACATCTCGGTGTAGCCGAAATCGTTGGTGTGGATGTCCAGCATGAACTGGGCGAGACCGCGCTCCAATCGCGCCAGGGCCCCGCGCAAGACCACGAAGCGCGCGCCGGAAAGCTTGGCGGCGCCTTCGAAATCCATGAGGCCGAGGCCCTCGCCGAGCTCGAAATGCTGCTTCGGCTCGAAGGCGAAGTTGCGGATCGTGCCGACGGTGCGCTCGACTCGGTTCGCGGTCTCGTCCTTGCCCTCCGGCACGTCCGCCGCGGGCAGGTTCGGCTGCGCCGCGAGCAGGGTGTCGAGTTCGGCGCCGAGCGCCTGGTCGTCGAGCTCCGAAGCGGCGATCGCATCCTTCAACGCGGCGACTTCCGCCATGATGGCGGAGGCATCGCCGCCCTTGGCCTTCGCCTGGCCGATCTGGCGGGAGAGGTCGTTGCGCTTGGCCTGCAGCTCCTGGAAGCGCGTCTGCGCGGCGCGCCGCCGGCGGTCGAGCGCCAGCACATCCGCCGAGAGCGGCGGCAACCCGCGCCGCTCGCGGCCCCGGTCGAACGCCGCCGGGTTATCCCGTATCCATTTGAGATCAAACATTATAGCGCTAAGGCCGATTGGTTCCCGAATCGGGGGCGAGTCTAGCAGGGTGACGCGGCGTCTGCATCCGGCGCGATAGGCCGGTCACCCGGCCGGCGTTACCGAGGTTCTGCTCTCGGTTGCTGCTGCGGCATCGGCAGCCGCCCGCTTCTTCTCGACCGAGCGCGCGAGCCAGATCGAAATCTCGTAGAGGCCGATCATCGGCACCGCCAGCGAGCACATGCTGATCGCATCCGGCGGGGTGAAGATCGCCGCCACCACCGTCACGATGATGATCGCATAGCGGCGCTTGGCCCGGAGCCCGTCGGACGTCACGATCCCGACCCGGGCCAGCAGGGTCAGGATCACCGGCAGCTCGAAGCAAAGACCGAAGGCGAAGACCAGCTTCATCACGAGGTCGATGTATTCGCCGACCTTCGGCATCAGCTGGATGTTGGCGTATTGCTGATAG
>DATKNM010000060.1:0-5550 GCA_035541335.1 Binatia bacterium | reverse complement strand
CAGGGCGTTGCCCTTGGGCGAGCCATAGAGCGCATAGCCGGTGGAATCCGGCCCGCGATGCTTCAGGCTCTGCAGCATCGCCGTCATTTCCTTGCCGATATCCCCGGTCTTGCCGCGGTGAATCAGTCCCGCAATCCCGCACATGGCAGCGTCCTTTCTCCAAGCAATGGCTCCCTCCCCGCTGAAGGGAGGGAGCCGTTCATCCTGTTACGGCAGGCAGTCCCAATAGGTCTCGAGATCCCAATGCGTGACGGTGGCCATGTAGCGCTCCCACTCGTCCGTCTTGTAGTGCATGAAGACCCGGTACATTTCGTCCGGCAGCGCCTTCTTGATCACCTCGTCGTTCGAGAGGCGCTCCAGAGATTCGCCGAGCGACATCGGCAGCTTCTTCACCTTCTTGCCGGCCGACATCGCCTCGTAGATGTTGCGCTCCTCGGGCTCGCCCGGATCGAGCTTCGAGTTGATGCCGTCGTCGAATGCTTGCAGCAGCGCGGCCGCCATCAGGTACGGATTCACCGCGGCATCGACCGAGCGGTACTCGAAGCGGCCCGGCGCCGAGATGCGCAGGGCGCAGGTGCGGTTCTGATAGCCCCAGTCGGCGAAGACCGGTGCCCAGAAACCGGTGTCCCAGAGCCGGCGATAGGAGTTCACCGTCGAGGAGCCGAGTGCCGTCAAGGCGCCCAAGTGCTTGATCACGCCGCCGATGCAGTTGAGGCCGATCGGTCCCGGCTTTGCCTGGCCCTTCAGCGGCAGGAAAGTGTTCTCGCCGCCCTTGCGGTAGGCGAAGACGTCCTTCATGCCCGGCAGCGGCTTGTTGTGGAGGTCGTTGATCTGGTCCTCGCCGCCGCGCCAGAGCGACAGGTTGTGGTGGCAGCCCGAGGCCGAAACGCCCATGAACGGCTTCGGCATGAAGCAGGCGATCAAGTCGAACTCGCGGGCGACCTGGGCGCAGATCTGCCGATAGGTGGTAAGGCGGTCCGACGTCCGGAGGCAGTCGTCGAACATGAAGTTCAACTCGAGCTGGCCCGGGGCGTCCTCATGGTCGCCCTGGATCATGTCGAGGCCCATCGCCTGGGCGTATTCGATGACCCGGAGGAAGACCGGCCGCAGCTTCTCGAACTGGTCGATGTGATAGCAGTTGGGCTTGGAGAAGCCGCCGTCGGGAAGCCCATCGGCGCCCTTCTTCAGCCACATCATCTCCGGCTCGCAGCCGTGGCGGAGATGCAGGCCCTTGTGCTTCTTCTGGAACTCCTCATGCAGGATGCGGAGGTTGCCGCGGCAATCCGAGGTCAGGTGGCCGCCGGGATTGACCCGCTCCTCGCGGTTCCGGAAGCAGGTGCAGAACACGCGGGCGACGCGCTTGTCCCAGGGGAGCTGCACGAAGGTCTCGGGATCGGGGATGCCGACCAGCTCCGAGGCCTCGGGGCCGTAGCCGATGTAGCGCTTGTGGCGGTCGGTATAGAGGTTCGCGGTCGAGCCGTAGACCAGCTGGAAGCCGCGCTCGGCGACCGATTCCCAGTGGTCGGCCGGGATGCCCTTGCCGACGATGCGGCCGGTGACGGAGACGAACTGGTAGTAGATGTACTTGATGTCGAGTTCGTTGATTTTCGCGCGAACCTGCTTGACGAGCTCTTTGCGGCCCTTTGCGCTTACGTGTGCCTCGAGGTCAGTCATTGGAGTTCTCCCGTTTTTTATCGGCAGACCCTTGAGGATCCGCCTCCCTGTCCGGCGAAAGACCGCCGCAGAACCCTGATCACGCCCTCCCTGGTGCCCTTGCTCTCCGTCTTCAGCTCCAGGGGAAGGGCGAATTCGACGTCGGGTGCAGCTTGCCTTCGGCGAAGCGCGAGAAGCGGAACGGCCGCAGCAGCTCGTCGCCCATGCCGCAGATGTCGTCCGCAACGAGCTTGCCGACGCCGATCATCTTGTAGCCGTGGTTCGAGTCCGCGATGAAATAGGCGTTCTCGCAGAACCGGTCGAACACCGGGAAGCTATCCGCGGTGAAGCAGCCGATGCCGCCCGAGGGCTCCTTCTTGTATTTCGGCATCTGGCCCTCGAAGCGCTTCTGGCAGAAGGCCAGCGCCGAAACCCACATATGCGCGAAATCGTCGCCGACCACGAAATCCGGGCTCTCCGGGCCGTAGGGGTCGACCTTCACCTTGTCGGTCGCCGCCTTCACCTTGAACGGCATGGCGCCGCCCTGGACGCCGCCGAAATGGAAGTCGGGCTTGTAGTAGATGCCCCAGAGCTTGTCGGTGATCAGCGACTTGTCGACGTCGGAATAGAGCGGCGCGTCGGTATCGACATGGATCACCGGCGGCATCTTGCCGTCATTGGTCTTCTGGTAGTCGGGATCGACGCCGAGCGTGCCCTCTTGCAGCGACCAGAACACCCACATCGGCACGTTCTCGTGCACTTTGCCGTCCTTGCCCTTGATTGAAATCGCGTCGGGCAGGTCCAGCATCTTCCAGATCGAGCGCACCCAGGGGCCGACGCCGACGATCACCTGCTCGCACTGCACCGCGCCCTTGTCGGTCTCGACCGCGGTGATGGCACCCTTGGCGTCGCGCTTGAAGCCGGTGACCTTGACCCCGGTCATGATCCTAACACCTTCGTTCTCGGCCTTCTTGGCGAGGCCGTAGATCGAGGCGGTGTTGTTCGCGTAGCCGCCCTTCTTCTCGTGCAGCACCGAGGTGATGCCCTTGGCCTGCCAGTCCGAGAGGATGCCCTGCATGTACTTCATGCAGTCCTTCTCGCCCTCGATGAAGGACGAGGTGTAGCCGATCTCCTTCTGCTGGGCGTAGATCGAGGCCACGTCCTTGTGCATCACCTCGGGGCTGATCTGCATGTAGCCGACCGGGTGATAGGAGAAGGCCTTCTCGTCGCTCTCCCAAACGGAGACGCTGTGCGCCATCAGCCGGCGCATGGCCGGCTGGAAATAGTTGTTCCGGACCACGCCGCAGGCGATTCCAGAGGCACCGGCGGCGATGCCGGTCTTGTCCAGGACCAGGATGTCCTTGCCGCTGCCTTTGCCCGACTTGCGAAGATTCTCTGCGAGGTTCCACGCCGAGCTCAAACCGTGGATTCCGGCACCGATGACAACGAATTTCACTTGCGCGGGAAGCGCCATGGCCCAAGTCCTATCGCGGCAGGTCGACGACTGGTACAGCTGACGGGCGCCGACTTTACCCAGCCTGCGCCGCGGTTTTCTGCCGCGGTCAGTGTTGACCAGATTGGTTCGGCGCGCCCATAATCTCAGCATAGCGCGGCCCATTTGCCAACCTATTTTTCATAAAGGTATTGAATTGGCTCGAATTGGCGCAGAGACAGTGCAGCCCGTGACCCCGCCCGACCCCAGCCATGTGGCGGTGCCGGTGGATGCCGCGCGCGGCTCGGCCTGGATCGCCGACCAGTTGCGCCAGGCGATCGTCGAAGGGACCTACAAGTTCGGGCAGAAGCTGCCGGCGGAGCGCCAGCTGGCCGAGGCCTTCAACGCGTCGCGCACCACGGTCCGCCTGGCGCTCGACCGACTCGAGATGGACAAGCTGGTGGCGCGGCGGATCGGCAGCGGCACCTTCGTCAGCTATCGCCAGCCGGGCGAGACCGACGACATCGCGGAGATCACGTCACCGGTGGAGCTGATCGAGGCGCGGCTCGCGATCGAGCCCTACATGACTCGCCTTGCCGTGCTGAACGCTTCCGCCAAGGACCTCGAGAAGATGTTCGAGGCCTGCGACATGGCGGAGGCCGCGGGCAACGACCCCTCGCGCTTCACCGAATGGGATACGCAGTTCCACATCCGCATCGCAGAAGCGTCGCACAACCCGCTGATGCTGTGGATTTATCGACGAGTGAATGAGATTCGCGCCCATGACCAGTGGGCGGCGATGCGGGACAAGATCCTCACCCCGCAGCGCATCGCCGATTACAACCGCCAGCACCGCGCCCTCGCCGAGGCGATCTCCAGCCGCGACGTCGAAGGCGCGGTGGCGATGGTGACCAGCCACCTGCACTATGCGCGGCGGCAGTTGATGGGCGCCGAAGGCAGCGTCTGACCGGTCGGCGCTCGCTACGCCCGGTCGATCCGCGCGGCGTAGCAGCCGCGCTTCGCGAAGTGGGCGTGGAGATAGTCGACGCCGGCATTCGCGAACAACTTCGCGATCATGCCGGGGAGTTCCTTGCCGTCGACCACGTCCGCGTCGAGCATCATGCCGTCCTTGTCGTAGGCTCGGATCGAGAGCAGCCGGCGGGAGAGATAATCCGGGACCTCATCGACGATCTCGGCACCGGACGTCGCCGATTCCCGGACGAAGACCGGCCCTTTCGCGCGATAAGGCGAGCTCTCTTCGTCAAGATGCTGATAATTCAGCAAAATCAATGACTCGCCCGGCTCGGCATCGGCCAGGGTGACGCGGCAGGGATAGCCCGGCTTCGCGTCGGCGATCTCGCGCCGCGCGCCGTGCTTCAGCAATTCCTCGTCCGAGAGGCCGAAAAGCGGGGCGAAGGGCTCGAGCGGCAGGCTGGAAATGCGGAACGACATCGGGGACCTCCATTGCTGATGGTCCAGATGTAGCTGCCGCCCGCCGACAATACGTTCCGATTCTTGCGGCGCCCTCGATCTTCAGGCGGCCCGCATCAGCGGCCGGGTGAGGCAGGTCGGCCCGCCCTCCCCCGGCACCGAGATGGCGTCGGCCTCGATCACATGGACCTTGCAGCCGGCGGCTTCCATGCGGCGCTTGGTCTCCGGGTTGCCCTTCACCATCACCACCTCGCGGGGCGCGATGGCGAGCACGTTGCAGCCCATGCTGGCGAACTCGGCATCCGGCACCTCGACGAACTGATGGCCGTGGTCGATCAGCCATTCCCGGAACACCACCGGCATCAGCGGCGAGTAGACGAGCTGCAGATGCTTGTCCAGCGGGCTGATGATCGACATCAGATGGAAGACGTCGCTCGGCCCCTTGTAATGCGGCAGGACCGCGACCTCGACATGCACGTCGGGTCCGACGATCTCCTTGAACTGGCGGATCCCCTCGTCGTTGGTGCGATAGCCGCGGGCGATGCCGCAATGCCGCTTGTCGAGCCAGATGATGTCGCCGCCCTCGACCTTGCCCTCGCCGGTGATGGCGCCGGCGATCGGGATGCCGGCCTTGGCCAGCGCCTCGCGATGCACGCCGGGCTCGGTCGCCCGCGCCGGCTTGCCCATGTTGCAGAGGATGACGCCCTTGGCGCAGACCGCCGCGGCATCGCGCACATAGAGGCTGTCCATGGTGAGCGAGCTCTCCGCCGGAAGATAGATCATCTCGGCGCCGACGCCTTGGATGATCTCCGCGAACTTCTTGTGCTCGGCGACGGCGCGCGCAAGGTCGGGTCGCGTGTGATAGTTCAGCGGCTTCCACTCGGCGTCGATCTTGGCGTCGCTCACCATGGCCTGTTCCGGCCGCCGCATCGCCACCTTCTGGATGCGGCCGTATTCGTTCATCGTGAACATGGGCTCCCCTGCGCGGTGTTCGGCCAGGATTAGACGAACCGACTGCCCGCCGCAACTAGCGG